>JBAPTX010000497.1:0-30192 GCA_049282375.1 Calditrichia bacterium | reverse complement strand
GGGTCATTTTTCGGAGGGCTGCTGATCGGGTACGGACTTAACGCACTGCTTAATCCGACCGATTCCCGCGGGTATTATAGAGACCTGGGGATAGCTTATGGTTCCGTGCTGACAGGCGCAGCCATCGGCGGCAGCCTGGGCAGCGCCGTTTCCCTGAGAACAGAAGACATGCACCATTTCGGAAAAATAGTGGGACGTGCCTTTCTTCCCCATGCCTTAACCTTTCTGGTGTCGGGACTGGCGTTAAGCGGAGTCACGGAACAATATGAACTGCTGACCGGGGCTTTTATCATGGGGTGGCTGCTGTCGCCCGTCACTGCGGTAAAGGCTTACCAGGATTATAATCCGCCCCCGCCGGCTGCGCAGAGCCGTTTGCAGCAACCGGAACGCTTGCAGCAGAACTGGCCTGCCGCCGGCGTCTTTATGTTATCAGTTACAGTTGAATTGTGAAAGGGGGATGCAATGAAAGCTTTTATTGCAACGCTTGCACTGATTATTATGGCGGCTTCAGCAAATAATGCGTTCGCGCAGAAGGACACCTCTCAAAGCACTTCCGCTAATATTCTGTCCAACTGGGCTGCGGCTCAATTAGGAGAATTTACCGGCTGGGGATTAACTGCTTTAACCATCTATTCACTTGAGGCAGCAGGTGTTGTTAATTCAGATAACAATAGTGACAATACTTATCTGATCAGCGGAATAGCCGCCGGACATCTGGCCGCCAATTATCTATTAAAAAGGAAAGCCCGCCAGTCAAACGGTGTATTCATAAAGAATCTGGCATTTTCGGCACTGCCGGTTCTCACTTATGCGGCTGTTGTTAAACCTGATTATGATGATGGTATAATTTCTCTCAGGGAAATAAAAACTACCACGGGTTTAATTCTGGTATCGATGTTGGTTACCCCTGTTTTCTCAGCCCTTGGGAATGAACTGTTTAATCGAGAGACATCCCATTTTAAACACATTTCCGCCGGTATTCAGAAATACCCGCTGCCTGAGAAGAAAAATTATATTATACTCTCTGTAAAATATCACTTTTAAAATAAAGCAAATCCGTTTCATTCCGGCTACAGGTTACGCTTCGAGGGTGCCTTCGGCAACCCTTCGATAACCCTTCGACATGCTCAGGGTGACAGCTCTGGGTAATGTTCCGTGAAAATCGTCATGCTGAGCCTGTCGAAGCATGTACTCCCGAATCCTGACTTTGCCCTTAAAATGAAATGAAGGCCCATTTAAAACAAAATTCATCTGTACCCTCCTCTAAAATATTTTTTTTGAAATTAATCATACCCGCCATATATTCTGGAAATTTGATTGAAAACCAGGAGGAATCCGGCCCTGAAATTAAAAAAGCAGACCTTGAGTTATTTTTTTGCCGAAACGGTTCACCGCTATAAGAATAAAAAATTTATCGCTCTGGTGGGCGATGAACCCCTTACCTATGGTGAATTTGCCCGTAAAACGGTTGCCCTCGCCAATTTCCTGAAAGAAAAGGGAATTAAAAAAGGACATAAAATCGTGCTGCTGGGAGACAACTCGCCCAACTGGGCCATTGCCTATTTTGCCATTTCCCTGCTGGGTGCGGTGGTGGTCCCGATTCTCAGCGAATTCCCGGAATCGGATATCAATCACATCCTGAGCCACTCTGAAGCGGTGGGCGCCTTTGTGGATGATAAATTTATTGATTCCATGGATTTGGAATATTTGAACCGCATGCCGGCGGTTTTCTCGCTGAACCGTTTCGCGGTGCTGAGGGACAAATCTTTTAAAGAAGAAAGTATCTGGGAAAAGCTGCAGAATCTGCCCGGTTTTTTCAAAAGAGGGATGAAAAACAAAATCTTCGGGCTGGGAGACAACAGCGAAGAAGACGATCTGGCGGAAATCCTTTACACCTCCGGCACCACCGGCCATTCCAAAGGGGTAATGCTGACCCACCGCAATATTGTCAGTAATGCCCTGCTGGGACCTGATATTTTAGGCGGACTGCATGCCGGCAGCATCGTGCTGAATCTGCTGCCACTGGCTCATGCTTACGGCTGCACTACTACTTTTCTGGGCGCTTTTTCCGGCGGGGCGGGCCTGTATCTGCTATCGCGAAAACCGAGTCCCAAAGTTTTAATGGATGCCATGCAGCAGGTAAAACCCACCATTGTCGCCGGTGTACCGCTAGTTTTTGAAAAAATATATCATAAAAAAGTGGTGCCGCAACTGACTTCAAAAAGGACCCTGCGTCTGATATCGCGGATGGATATGGGGCGCAAATTTCTTTACCGGCAGACTGGTAAAAAAATTATGAAATCCTTCGGCGGACGGCTGGAAACATTTGTGATCGGCGGCGCCAGCCTCAATCAGGAAGTGGAAACATTTTTGCGGGAAGCCGGAGTGCCTTTTGCGATAGGGTATGGATTAAGTGAGTGTGCGCCCATGGTAGCGGGCGATGTTTATAAAAATTTGAAGTTCGGATCAGTGGGCCGCCCTGCCAGGGATGTGGAGGTAACAATTCTGGAGCCCGATGCCCGCAGCGGTGTGGGTGAAATTGCCGTAAAAGGTCCGAATGTGATGCAGGGTTACTATAAAAATCCGGAAGAAACCAAAAAAGTTTTCACCAAAGACGGCTGGCTGCGAACCGGAGATCTGGCGGTAATGGATAAACAGAGATATCTGTTTATTCGCGGACGCTCTAAAAATGTGCATGTCGGTCCTTCGGGGGAAAACATTTACCCGGAAGTGGTGGAAGATAAACTACGGGAATCCATGTTTGTGGAAGAGGCACTGGTATATGTGGAAAATGATAAACTGACTGCCCGCATTTATCTGGATTATGACCATGTGCAGACGGTTCTGGGTGCTCCCAAACATACGGTTCAACCCAAAGAAATTGACAAAATTCTGGAAAATATCCGGAAAGAAACCAACGGCAAACTGCCTGCTTATTCCGCCATCAGTCAAATCTGCGAGCAGCCCGAGCCCTTTGAGAAAACGCCGACCAACAAAATCAAACGGATGGTTTATGTTCCGGACTATCCTTCCCGTTAAAGGCTATATCATCAAATTCCGGGAATATTCTTCCGGAACAGGGATCAGCAAATTACTGCCTGCCTCTGAAAGCGGTTTTTGAAGGCAGCAGTCTGAAGGCATGGACATCTGCAAATATTAAAATATTGATCCAATGTAAAATACCCGGGGACGTTTTTTATGAATGCAGCCATTCCCGCCGCTTTTGCTCTACTGGCATATTACCTTGGATACCGCTTCTACAGTAAATTTTTAGCAAACCGGATTTTCTCCCTGCAGGATGTACCTACCCCGGCTCACCGCTATAATGACGGTGTCGATTATGTACCCACTCAGAAAATGGTCCTGTTCGGACACCATTACGCTTCCATTGCCGGGCTGGCGCCTATGCTGGGGCCGGCGGTGGCGGTAATCTGGGGCTGGTTCCCGGCCATGATGTGGGTGGTGCTGGGGGCGCTGTTTGTCGGCTGCGTGCACGATTTCGGTTCGCTGGTGCTGAGCCTGCGCGCCAAAGGCATGAGCATCGGCAAAGTGGCCGAAGGGATTATCGGGACCCGCGCCAAAACGCTGTTTCATCTGATTATTTTTTTTCTGGTGGCGCTGGCCATGGGGGTTTTTGTTTATGTGATCGCCTTCCTGTTCAGCCCGGCGCCCTCTCCGGAACAGTCTGCCATTCATTTCCCGCAGGCAGTAACCCCCTCCTTCGGCCTGATGCTGATTGCGGCCGCGATCGGCTGGCTGGGATACAAGCGGAATATTCCCTGGAAAATCCTGACACCCATCGGCTTTGTGCTGCTGCTGGCCCTGATGTTCATTTCCAAAAACGAATCCTTTCTGACCACTACAGGCTTAAATAATCCGGCTGCGGCGCCGGGGGTGGAGGGATGGAGCCGAATTCTGCTGTTTTATGCCTTTCTGGCATCGGTGCTGCCGGTCTGGAGTCTGCTGCAGCCCCGCGATTTTCTGAACAGTCTGCTGCTGTATTTCGGCCTGACCGGGCTGTATGTGGGATTTTTTATCCTGCAGCCGCATTTTGTAGCGCCGGCAGTGCGGGTCCATCCGCCGGGTGCACCGGGGCTTTTCCCGTTCGTTTTTATTGTGATTGCCTGCGGGGCCGCCAGCGGATTCCACAGCCTGGTGGCCAGCGGAACCACCGCCAAACAAATTAACAAAGAAAAGGATGCGCGTTTTATCGGCTACGGCGGGATGATCGGTGAGTCTTTGCTGGGGCTGGTGGCGGTACTGGCAACCACAGCGGGACTGCTGAACAGCCAAGCCTGGCTGCGCCAGTATGCCGACTGGCAGAGTGTGCAGGGGCTGGGCGCTAAAGTGGGCGTTTTTATTCAGGGCAGCAGCACCTTCCTGCAGCCGTTGGGCATCGACCGCTACACCGGCGCTTCCTTTATCAGCCTGATTGTGGTCAGCTATGCGCTGACTTCGCTGGACAGCGCCACCCGGCTGCTGCGCTATAATCTGGAGGAAATCGGCGAGACTTTCCGTCTGAAATTTTTTCAAAACCGTTATATTTCCAGTTTGGGGGCGGTTCTGGCGATCGGCTTTTTTGCGTTTTACAAAATGGACGGGCGTCCGGCCGGGCTGGCATTATGGCGGCTGTTCGGCACTACCAACCAGTTGCTGGCAGGACTGGCGCTGCTGGCAGTGACGCTGTATCTGCTCCAGCGGGGGAAACCCTGGTACTACAGCGGCCTTCCGATGATTTTTATGCTGATCTCCACTCTGAAAGCGATGGCCGAAAATATCGCAGAATTTTTTACTAAATCCGAATGGCCGCTGTTTTCAGTGGGAATATTTCTTTTTATTCTGGCTGCCTGGCTGATTGTTGAAGCGGCAATCGCGGTGGTCAGCCATTATCGCAGCGGGGAAGTAAAACAGTCTCTTGAAGTATTCTGAAAAAGCATATGTGAAAATGCAATGATAACCTCACCCCTTTGTCCCCTCTCCAAATCGAGAGGGGAAACAATACTACTCCTTTTATAAACCCATACCCCAATAAAAAAGGGACCTTGTTGTACAAGGCCCCTCTGGTATGGAAAATCTTTTGAACCGTATTATTTCATCAGGATAAACTTGCGGGTGGATTTGTAATTGCCCGCAGTTAATTCATAATAATAAATTCCCGAATTCAGATTACGGGCATTGAACCGGACCTGATGGGTTCCGGCCTGCAGCCTGCCGTTGAGCAATTCCGCGACCGGCTGCCCCAGAATATTATAAACCATCAGTTTTATGGATGAAGCCTGCGGCAGATCAAACTCGATAGTGGTTGCGGGATTAAAGGGATTGGGATAATTCTGCTTCAACTGAAATGCTTCCGGAATTGCAGTGGTAGCAGTGTTGATTCCGGTGGTGGAATAAAGATGGAAAGCCAGGATCATGCGGTCGAACTGCCCGTCCGGATTGGTAACCCGGATGTTGTAGTTGCCGGGAGTTAAACCTGACGGCACTTTGCCCCGGATAATATCATTATCTTCCAGCTCCTGATTTTCCAGCGGCAGCCCGCCAATTTCCGCCACACAGCCGTTCTGGAAATTGTAACCCTGAATTTCAACAGTGGAAGTATCTCCCATCGCCATAGAATCCGGGTAAATTAAATAGACTTCAGGAGGAAAATCGTAAGTTATGGTCAGTCCGTTGGTTAAGGTGGCCGCCTGCCCGTCGGGATTGGTAACGGTGACATCATAGCTGCCGGTCATGAGGCCGGGGACTTCAAAGACAATTAAATTGGTGCTGATAATGGCAGCCACTGCAGTATCGCCCACCAGCACAGAGGCGCCGTTTATAAAATTCGTTCCGCTGATGTGAACCAATTCTCCGGGATAAACAGTGGTCGGATTGAGGGAATTGATCTGCGGGCCGGGCAGGGGATCGGCGGTAACACTGAAGTCGTCAATAAACCAGCCGCGGAAACCATTGTAAAGTTCATCCTCGGTGCTGAACCGGAAACGGATGTGCACAATGTTGCCGGTATAAGCACTCAGATCGAAAAGCTGGTTCAGCCACTGGCCCGGCTCTCCCAGCCCGCCGGAACTGTAGGGTTTCCACGATTCTCCGTCCACATCATTCAGCGGATTTATGGAGCCGTGGCCCAGGGATTCAAAATAAAGGCCGTTGTCAGTGGAAATTTCAACATACATCATGTCATACATATCCACATCCACCCCTTCGATTTCCCACCAGGTTTTAAAGTTGAGCTGGGCGCTGCTGATGCCTGTAAGATCGATTGGCGGGGAAACCAGTTCGCCGTAAATGGTGGAATCGGAAGTGCCGCCGTTTAAAGGGTCCTGCATTACATTCTGGAAGTTACTGCCCAGAAAAGTGCCGGTTGCCGCTTCGCCGAACCACCACATGGAAGAGCCGCTGTATGCGGAAGGCAGATTTCCGTTATCGGGCAGAATTACCAGTGTGGGATTAATCTCCGGATTCATCACCTGATGATTCTGGGCATTCTGGATCAGGTTGAACATACTGGTGGCAGTCCAGGAACCGGCGCCGTTTTCAAAATCATCGAAAAAAGGCAGCGACCTTAACTGATCCGCTGCCGCAGGAAGCGGACGGGATGCGGAGGGGATGATTTTTGAAGGGGCTTTCCGCGGCCGGTCGCTGGTTTGCGGGGAAGCGAAAGTATTTGAGAGGGTAAAGAATACCAGCATAGGTACAAGCATTCCTGCTAACAATCTTCTCATTGTTTGTTCCTTTTCATTTTTATGATGTTAAGTGAATTATGGGGCAATTCCCTGTTTGTTCAGCAAAAATTCCCTTTTAATCCGTCAATTTCAAAAACGGTTCAATAATAATTGAGTTATCTGGCGGTTTCAGTGCTGACGGTCACAAACTGTGTCGGGATGAATAATTGTGAAAAAGATATTTCTTTGCTTTAGCAGGCTTGCTTTCCAGGTAAATTTATGGGGCAGGCATTCGTTTTATCCAATTAAAAACCCCCGTTCCATGAATGCGGGGAAACGGGGGCCTTTTTGAATTTAGGAAAATCAGGATTTAATTATCGGATACCGGCTCATCCGCCAGCGCCCGGATTTCATCCGCCGTCAGCGGCCGGTTATAAAACCGCACATTATCCATATTTCCTGCCCAGTTCTGCACAGATGAGAATGCGCCGCCGATTTCATCCTGTTCCTGCCCCAGACAAAAGCCATCCTGCGCAACCACTACCGGATTCGGAACCACATCTATGGCATTGCCGACCTGCTGCCCGTCGATAAACAGCCGGGCTTTGGCGCCATCCCGCTGCACAGCCACATGATGCCAGTTCAAGTCTTCGATAACATCATTGACGGCAAAGCTGTAACCGGTGCCGTGAAGGACGATCCGCCAGGTTTTGTTAACGCCGGAGGGGGAGGTCTCCCGTGAATACCAGAAACTGAAAGCATTATGAGTGGCCGTATTGGCGCCGCTGAACATGGTATTCAAATAGGGCACATGAACAACATCGATCTTCAGCCAGGCGGCAGCGGTAAAATTGGTAAGCCCATCCACCGACTGATATGGCACATAAACCCGGTCCACTGCGTTATTTCCGATTTCCAGAGTACCGTTATTTGCATTGGCCTGCCCCAGCAAATTCCCATCATAAGCATTGCCGCTGGAATCCCGTGCATTTCCGTTGAAGGGATACCATAAGACCAGACCGTCGGTGGGGATGCGGGGGGGAATGACTTCAATATCGATGCTGCGGGAAACTGATTCGCCTCTGCTGTCGGAAACGGTGCAGGTGATGGTCTGCGGTCCTTCATATCCCGGCGCAAACCAGGTGATCTGTTTGCCGGAACCGTTTATTGTTCCGCCGGTGATCTGCCAGTCAAAATTCAGCGAATCTCCGTCATTATCAATTGCCTGACAGGTGATGGATATGCTTTTATTGAATTCTACTGTGTCGCTGCCGGCGCTCAGACTGGTGATTTGCGGCGGCTGATTTCCGCTGCCGGCTACCAGAATGCTGACCATTTGGTCCGCACTGGCTTTTTTACTGTCCGAAACGGTGCATTTAATCTGGTAAACGCCTTCACTGTCCGGTGCAGTCCAGTCCACCTGAGCGCCGCTGCCGGTAATAGTTCCCTGATCCGATTCCCATGTATAGCTCACCGGATCTCCTTCGGGATCATCCGCCAAACAGGTTATGCGGGTGGTGCCATTCATGGGAATTTCTTCAGGCACCGGTATAATACTGCTGATTTGCGGTGCGCTGTTTTTGGCTGCTTCCGGTTTGGCAGGGTCTTTACTGCAGCCGGCCAGCAACAACAAACTCATAAAAACTGCTGCGAAAATTTGATTTATCTTGAACATTTTATATTCTCCGGTTTAAATATTTTTGTTTTCTGAAAAAT
Source organism: Calditrichia bacterium (assembly GCA_049282375.1). GTDB lineage: Bacteria > Calditrichota > Calditrichia > RBG-13-44-9 > RBG-13-44-9 > JBAPTX01. The sequence goes on along the minus strand of JBAPTX010000497.1, from coordinate 21,814 downwards.
TCTATTCTTCTGAAACTCAGACGGCCGCAGCGGCCGCCGCCCGTCAGCCCCTTAATTTCCGTAAGGCCCCAGCGCATATTTGCGCATGAGCAGTTCTTCTACAATTTTGCGGTCGCTGTCCTTCAGGGCAGTACCGTAAGCGCAGATTTCCGCAATCATGCCATCCTGATTTCCATTCAGGGAATTGAGCCCGATACTGGCGCCGTTATTGGAAGAAAGGGGAATGGTTTTGGTGGCATCGCTGCCGCGCAGAAAACCGTTTTCATAAATGGCCATTCCGTTCTGAACATCAAATACCAGTGTGAAAAGCTGAAAATCCCCCAGATTGGAAGTATTCACATCAAGTCCGCTGCTGTAATGATCCAGGGTAAAGGTATTGGGATCGCGGTAGCCGGTGTGCAGGTTTTTGCCTGTTTCAAAATCGCTGCCCCACATGAAGTATCCGTCCTTAATGTTGACTACAGCAAAGATGGTGTAATTGGAATTGACAAAATGCGCCGGGCTGTTCTGAAAATGGTCTCCCGGATGGGCGCTTAAAGACCAGAACCGCAGCGCCGGATAACCGTTCACCGCATTCTCGACCCGGGTAATCGGGAGGTAATTATGGGTTTCGTAGAGATTTGCTTTATTCTGCAGGCCGAAACAATCGCCCCATTCCGTAATTTTGCCGCCCTGTTCAATGACCAGTGAATCGGCCCGGTAACTGAACAACTCGTCATTGGAATTCAGGGCAATAGGCACGCAGTTTTTTATCTCGTATTCGGTGGCAACTTTGCTCTGGACCACCGGATAGGGTTTTTTCAGCGCCCGGATCTGGTAGGAGAGCGGCATGCCGGTGCGGATATCCGCCCCGTTGGATAGATAGTCCTTCAATTGTTCAAAACCCCCCAGGACGGCGCTCAGCGCCAACTGGTCGTCTCCGCCCAGGGCAAACGCTTTCACTTTGCGGTTAGCAAGCTGGTTTACATATTTGGCGCTTGCGCCCATACTGCCTCCGGCAATGGCGGCACGAAAGGAGGCATCGATGGAAGCCGACATGGCTTCCCGGCTTTCTGTGGATTCAATCAGCATGTAAAAAATGCGCCCGTAGGTAACCGATGAGATGAATGTGGCGGGATTACTCGGCCCCACGAAGGGCATCAGGTCTGCCGCGGTCACATCCGGAGCGAAAACTTCACCGTAGGAAGTGGGAAGCTGGTACACCATTGTAAAATAGGATTGATTCAGTTTTACCAGAAAACGGTTGTACTGCTTGTCCGTGCTGAATTTCAGGCTGGTCTTCACTTTGGTGGTCAGCGAACCCACATTCACATTTAATGCCAGCGCCAGTTTTTGCTGCGAATTCACTTCTTCCATGGTAAAGGTGAAATTAGCCGCTTTGGGGCCGCTGAAATTTTTCAGAATCTGGTTTTGGGCATAGTTAATATTATCCAGATTCACCACCGGCACGGTTTCGCTGTAACTGCCGCCGCCGTTCAGGATGTTCATAACAATAGTACCGCCGGCACGCCGCACCGAAATGGGTTCCGGAGTGGCCTGGGTAATGGTTTTTCCCTGCAGCAGGTTGCCCGGAAAAACGATTTCCGCATTGGGGTTGAAATTCGGATAGTCTTCCGGCGCCTTAACCACGCTCACGGTTTTTGAAGAACATTTCCAGATGGTGCCGTTTTCTTCATGGGTGGAAACGGACGAATCCACAACCGTTTCCTTTTCCTGCACCGGCGGGAAATCATTTCCCATATCCACGACCTGCTCGATGGTTTCGGGCGTCTGCGTGGGCGGTTTGGTGACATCCTTTTCGCAGGAGATGATGAATACCAGAATGAACGGCAGCAGCCACGCGGCCCGTGCCAGTTTCTGCCATCCCATCCACCTGCCGGAAAATCTATTTAAACTCTGCATCATTTTTCCTCCTGTAAATTTGTTTTTCGTTGACCGGCACATGCATTTTCATGTGCTCTATCCGGTAACGCAGGAAAAATCGGCGGAAGTGATCATTATTTTCCCAAAAAGGCAAAAAATTTTTTTGACAGGAAGCGAATAGATTTCTATTTTTACAACAACTTGTATAAGTTATCAACAAACAGGTGGAATGAAACGAATGGCCATGCAAAGGCAGGAGATCACCTATTTACTTGGTGAATTGAGCGGGGGGAATCATACCATTGTAGATCAGTTGATGCCCATGGTTTACGATGAACTGCACCGGATGGCACAGCTCAAGCTGCTGCGGGAAAGGAGGGGCCACACGCTTAATGCAACTGCGCTGGTGCACGAAGCCTACCTTAAACTGGTTGACCAGAATCAGGTGGACTGGCAGAACCGGGCCCATTTTTTTGCCATCGCTTCCCAGGCCATGCGGCGCATCCTTATTAACTATGCACAAATGCGGCTGGCGGAAAAGCGGGGCGGCGGCAATCCCGTGGTCACTTTTATGGAAGAATCTGTGCCGCGGGAGGCCCGCGCGGAAGAGCTGCTGGCGCTGGACGAGGCGCTTAACCGCCTGGCGGAAATGAATCAGCGGCAGAGCCAGGTAGTGGAATACTGGTTTTTCGGCGGACTGACCCATGAGGAAATCGCCGAAGTTGTGGGCGTTTCACTTCCTACCGTGCGGCGGGACTGGCGGCTGGCCCGCGCCTGGTTAACCAAAGAACTGAAGCAGAACACTGGCACCTGAACCGAAAAATTCATCATCCCGTTATCAGTCACTCCTCTTTTTCCTGCGTTATACATTAGCGGTATGCGGTCAGCCTTCAGTGGATCAGGGATGAAGGTCAAACAAAGCATTCTTTCATTTTTCGCACAGCGCCCTGTTCACGGCTTTTTTTTTACTTGTATGTTTCACCTTGTGTTTAATATGGAATCTTCCACCTATTAGAATAACCGGCGGTTTTAAAAAATGAATACAGAACAATGGGATAAAGTGCAGGAATTGTTTGAACAGGCCCTGCGCATAAATCCGGCGAATCGCCGGGAATATCTGCAGGATGCCTGCGGGGGAGACAACACATTAATGGATGAAGTTGAGTCGCTTCTCGAAGCCGATCTGCAGACTCACGATCTTCTGCGGAGCCCTGCTCTGGATAATTTTGATTTTGATGCCTCCTTTTATTATCAGGGACAACAGGTTGGAATTTACCGGATTGTTTCCCGCATCGGCACCGGCGGCATGGGGGATGTCTTTCTGGCCGAGCGGGCAGACGGGCACTTTGAGCAGCGCGTGGCCCTGAAACTGATCCGGCCGGGGATGGATTCCGGGGAAGTGCTGAGGCGGTTCAGAAGTGAACGGCAGATTCTTGCCCGCCTGCAGCACCCCGATATTTCCCGGCTGCTGGACGGGGGCATCACCGAAAGAGGGCTGCCGTTTTTTACCATGGAGTATGTGGAAGGCAAACCCATCGACCAGTATTGTGATGAGCACCGGCTGCCCATCCGGCAGCGCTTGCAGTTGTTTGCCAAAGTCTGTTCTGCCGTGCAGTATGCCCATCAGAATCTGGTGATCCACCGCGATTTGAAACCCAGCAACATACTGGTGGATGAACAGGGGCATATCAAACTGCTGGATTTCGGCATTGCCACCCTGCTGGCGGGGCGGGAGGAAGGGAATGATTTGACCCAGCTAACCCGTGAAGGGCAGCGGGTCATGACTCCGGAATATGCTTCCCCGGAGCAGGTAAAAGGGGCCGCCGTTACTACCGCCTCAGATGTCTATTCACTGGGAGTTGTTCTTTATCAACTGCTCACCGGCCATTTGCCTTACAAGCTGCCCAGCCGTTCTCCGGTGGAAATTGAACGGATTGTCAGTGAAACCGAACCGCTGAAACCCAGCACCCTTATTAAAAAGACCGGACAAACAGCCACACCGGAAATTGATTCGGGGGCGATCGGCCGCAGCCGTTCGGTTCAGCCCGGACGCCTTTCCAGGCTGCTCAGCGGCGATCTGGATAACATTTGCCTGAAAAGCCTGCAGAAAGAGCCGGACCAGCGCTACCAGTCTGCAGACCAGCTTTACCACGACATCCAGCATTATCTCAATGGCCTGCCGGTTATGGCGCGTCCGGCCACAGCGGTTTACCGCATCCGGAAATTTATCCGGCGGCACCGCACCGGTGTTTTCTCCGCAGCGGCAATGATTCTGCTGATTATTCTGACCATTTCGTTCTATACCGTGCGACTGGCGCATCAGCGGGATCTGGCGCGGCTGGAAACCCGTAAAGCGGAGCGTATCTCCGAATTCCTGACGGGGATTTTCCAGGTTTCCGATCCCGGACAGTCCAAAGGCGAAACCGTCACAGCCCGCGAGCTGCTGGAACGCGGGGCCGCCCGGCTGGATCAGGAGCTGGCTGATGAACCGGAAGTTCAGGCTGCAATGATGCATGTAATCGGTTCGGTTTACATCAGCCTGGGGCTGTACGATCAGGCCATGCCTTTAGTGGAAAAATCGCTGGAAATCCGCCGGCAGCTTTTCGGTGAAGATCATAAAGATGTTGCCGAAAGCCTGGTTAAGCTTGGCGAAGCGCTGCGCGAGAAGGGTGAGTTTGAGCAATCCGAAGAGAAGTTTCGGGAGGGGCTGCAAGTCCTGCGGAAAATTGATCCGGAGGGTTCACCTGATATTGCCGCCACTCTTAATAATTTGGGCTGGGTATTGAATGATGCCGGTAAATATGATGAATCGGAAGACAGTTTCAGGGAAGCCATTCGCATTTTTAAAGCCAACGATATGGAATGGACGGTGGAGAATTCCACTGCTTTGAATAACCTGGCGCTGCTGCTGCATGAAAAAGGGGATCTTCGGGAAGCCGAACTGCTTTTCCGCCAGGCACTCGCGATTCAAAGAAAATTACTGGGAGAAGTTCATCCGGAGGTTTCCACCACCATGTATAATCTTGCCAAGCTGCTGCGGGAACTGGGAGCGGTGAATCAGGCTACCGAAATGCTCCAGCAGGTGGTTAAAATGGACCGGCAGGTTCTGGGAAATGAGCATCCCTACCTGGCCTACAGCCTGATCAGTCTGGGAAGCCTTATAAAAACAGATGGCAAATATCATCAGGCGGAGCAGCTTATGCGCGAAGCCCTGAAAATCCGCCGGAAGAGCCTGGGGCCGGAGCATCCCGAAACCCTGATCTGCATGAACAACCTGGGTGAATTATTGCAGGAACTGAACCGCAATGATGAAGCAGTGAAACTGCACCGGGAAGCGTTGCGCCTGTGCCGTAAAATCTGGGGAAATGAGCATCCCGAAGTTTCCAGGAGTCTGCGGAGACTGGCCGAAGCCCTTCATGCCCAAAAACAGGATGCGGGTGTGGAAGAGATGTTTCGTGAAGGCCTGCAGATCAATCGAAAGGTGCTGGGGGAGGATCATCCTTTTGTGGCCCACAGCCTGGTAGAACTGGCAAACTTCTTGAGTGATAAAGGAAAGTTCAAAGAAGGTGAGCCGATGATCCGGCAGGCCATTTCCATTTACCGCCATAATTACGGGGAGTTGAACCCCGCTATCGCCAGCGCCTGGAATCACCTTGGGAATCTCTATCAGCAAATGGGAAAAGCCGATTCGGCGGAAACCTGTTATCTCCGTTCGGTTCGGTTATTCGAAAAAACGCTGCCCGGCGATCATCCGCACTTATCCGGGCCGCTGCTGAATATGGGAAAAATGCTGCTGAACCGGCATCAGGCGCAGCAGGCGGAACCTTATCTGCAGCGGGCTCTGCAGATCCGGTTGGAAAAGAGTAAAGAAAATCTGCGCTTACTTGCTCCGTCACAGCTCTGGTATGCCAACTGCCTTGCCGCACTGGGACGTTTTCCTGAAGCTGAAAAACAACTGCAGGATACTTATGGAATGCTTCAGGCGGCGAATCCGAAGCTGCCGGATGAAACCAGAGAGACACTCAGTGCGCTGACAGGTTTATATGAAAGCTGGGGCAAAAACCGGCAGGCTGCGCAGTTCAGGCAACAGCTCACGAAATTGGGCACAGATTAATCAGGTATATTAAAAAAAATCATTCTCCACCATTTTACGGCATCTCTTCAATTAAGAAACACCCAAAAAAAAATGGGTTAGCGAGATTTACTACTCCGCATCAATCTCTGCCGAATCAGGGCAGAATATTTTGTGTAAAGCAGAAAACTGTTGCTGCTGCGCTTAAATTTCGCTATTAATGAAAAAACAGGCCTTCATGAACAGCAGAGAACGGATCAAAACAATTATTGCCGGAGAAAAGCCGGACCGCTGCGGATTCTGGCTGGGCAATCCCCATCCTGATTCCTGGCCGGTTTTACACCGCTATTTCCGCACCGGCACGGAAGAGGAACTGCGCCGAAAGCTGCAGGATGATTTCCGCTGGATAACCCCGCAATATCTGGACACCACCTATCGGCATCCGCAGGGATTGGGGATTTTTGATTTATGGAAGAGCAAACAGGCCCACGGGCAGGCCGGCCCGCTGGCAGTCTGCAGAGAAATTAGTGAACTGGATGACATGGAGTGGCCCAACCCCGGTTATCTGGATTTCAGCGAAACCATCGGTTTGTTGGATGCTGCCGGGGAACACTACCGCGCCAGCGGCTTCTGGGCGCCCTTTTTCCATGATGTAATGGACTTATTCGGGATGGAGAATTTCCTGCTCCGCATGTTTGAACAGCCGGAATTTGTTCATGCCGTTTTTAAACGGGTCTGCGGGTTTTATCTGGAAGCAAACCGCCGCTTTTTTGCGCAGGCCGGTAACCGCGTGGATGGATATTTCTATGGAAATGATTTCGGCACTCAGATGGATCTGCTGATCACCCCGCAGCAATTTGATGAGTTTATCCTGCCGTGGATCATCAGGTTCAATAATCTTGCTCATGATTCCGGGTATCAGGTTATTGTGCACTCCTGCGGCTCGGTTTACCGGCTGCTGGACCGTTTTATTGAGTCCGGGGTGGATTGCCTGCATCCCCTGCAGGCGGGAGCCCGGGGAATGGATGCCGCCTCACTTGCCAATTCCGTTAAAGGAAAAATTGCTTTTTTGGGGGGAATCGATACCCAGCAAATCCTGGTACAGGCTTCACCGGCAGGAGTGAAAAAGGAAGTTCAGCGAATTCGGGAAATTCTGGGTCCGCAGCTCATTATCAGCCCCAGCCACGAAGCACTGCTGCCGGATGTGCCGCCGGAAAATGTGCAGGCAATGGCGGAAGCGGCAAGATAGAACTGAAAACCTATTGCTTCCTGAATCCTGCAAGGATGGTGATCGCAAAACACCTCCAAATGACACCCCGAATTAAAATAATTTAAAACAACCGCGCCAGGCCGATGCCCATATAAAGGCCCGGTTCATCCAGCCGCCGGGTAACATCGATGCGGAATAGATTGAACAACCCGTTAATGCCAATCCCGATTTCATGGTGGAACTGGTCCGGGGTACCGGGCAGATAATTCAACTGCTGCAGATGCTCCTGCGAAATCCAGCTTCTGCCGGAGGCCCCCTGCAGAATTAAGCTGATGTTCTTTTTCACCAGCCGGTCCAGCCCCAGCAGCTCGAATGGCACCGTGCGGAAGTTATGCTCCCAGAAAATACCCAGATAACGATCCCCTTCATAAACCCGCGAAGGCAGCGTCCGGAAAACGCCGAACGGGGCGAATCCGTGCAGACTGCCGTCCAGCGTGCCTGTCCGCTGCGGAATCAGGTCTCCGTTTGTGAATCCGGCGGATAACCGCAGATGCAGTTGGTTCGGCATCAGCCGCCGTTTCAGAAAGGTCGTCAGCGAAAATTCCGCCAGCAGTCCGCCGCGGGTAAAATCAACCTCACTCTGCAGCAGCTCCGGCGAGCTTTTTTCAACAAAGAATTCCACCCAGTTTTGCCCGACAAGGCCCAGCGGTACAAATTCAGCGGAGCTGCGCCAGCGGACTTCCAGAGAATTCAGCCGCAGCTCCGCCACTTCGGGATTGGGCCGTCCGAAAGGCCTCCGCCCGATTAAGCTGGAATTTGTCTGTGTGTTGAGGGAATAATGTTCTTCCATTCGAAGGGTAAGCAGCGGGGACGAATTCAGCAGCGGTAAGGGAAACCGCAGGGTTGCTTTGGCGCCTTTTAACCAGAAATAATCAAAATAGTCCCGGTAACCGAACAGGGCGGGAAAGCTGTTCAGAAAACGGTTGTAGCTGGCGGAGTAAAAGCGCTGGCTGACCTGCTGCCGGTACTCGGCAGAAATTCCGAATTTACTTCCGCCAATATGATTCCACATAAATCCGCCGGAGAAAAACCCGCGCCGGAGCCCCATTTCATATCCACCGGAAAATTGAAGGGCAAACCGGCGGGTAATATCCAGCCGGTTTTTTATACCGATAGCAACTTCTTCCACACGGTTGTAGAAAAGCAGCGGTGTCAGATCGGACAGCCCGGACCCGTTGCCGGAATCGTGCCGCCGGTTTTCATCTCTGCCGGAATCGGTTTCCAAATTCACAAAACGGGCCAGCGGACCGCTGGGACGATATGCCTTTTCCAGTGTCCGGGTGCTGTCCAGTTTTTCGTAGGCATTCTTTTCCTGATTTGAAAATGGGACCACTTCGGGATTCTCCGCAAAAACACTGTCCGGACTCTGACCGGCGACAGTGGAATCCGTGGTCCACAGCTCTTCCGATTTAAAAATGGAATCCGGTATTGCGGCATTAATCCGGTAATCACTCAGGCGGGAAATTCGATGGTAAAATATGGTCGGGAATTCCAGCAGCATCATTCCGATTTTAATTTCACCGCTGACCCGCACATCCACCGGCAGCCAGAAGTCGCCGCCGAAATTGCTGAACTGCTGGCGGTATCTCAGGCGGAAATTTTGAACAGGCGGCGGGAACAGCACCGCTTCCCCCGGCTGCAGGTCCGCTTCCAGCAGGACGAAAAAACTGTCCAGCACTGCTATAGTGCCCCTAAAGGCCGGCTGCAGTTTGCCCTTCGGTTCCATAGCAATATCATAAACGGTCAGATCGTCCCGCATGCGCTGACCGGTCAGGCGGAAACGGTAGTGCCGGAGCGCCTCCGGATGGGTGACGCCGATCAGCCGGTGGCCGGCAATTTCCACATTGTCATCGTAAAGATTCCGCACCAGCGCCACGCTGGCAAAATTCTGGCTGGAAGTCATATTGGAAGTCTGCCGTTTGGAGTGGATTACTTCCCGCACCCCTTTTTTGCGGTCCCAGTAAACCGTGCTGATGCTCTCCATTATGGAGGTTATGCTGGTGTCGTTTTCCAGCACCAGCCGGGTATAGGCCTGCGCGCGGTAAGTATTCAGCCTGCTGCGCCACTGCTGCTTGTTTTCAATGACCTTTCGCATAATGCGCACTGCCGGGTCTTCCCCGGTAACGATAACCGGCTCAAGCTCATAAGCCAGCGGCGTTAATTCTATCTTCAGATTTTCCGGGAAAGGAAGGGCCACCGGCACCTGAGCGGTTTCATAACCGATGTAACTGACCACAAGAATGGCGGGCAGGCTGTCCGGTTTCAGGATAAAGCGGCCCTGTTCGTTGCTGATGGTGCCTTTGTAGGTACCCGCCACCTGAATATTGGCAGCCGGAAGTGACACACCTGTTTCTGCATCGCGGATTTCTCCCTTTATTAAACTTTGGGCGGTGGTGATGCCGGGGGTAGCAGATAAAAGAACAGTTGTAAAAAAGGTGATGATTAATTTTTTCATGGAAAGAATCCGTATTTTGGATGATTAAAACAGGCGCCCGCCGAACTAATTTGTTTTCCGGTTTACGGGGACGTTAAAACTGGGTTGCCTTGAAAAAATTTGACCGTTTATTACACCTGTACTGTTTTAAATAATTCAGATAAAATTTTCGGAAAATTCCTGAATTTATTTTGAAATCAGAAAGAATATTGCGGAACCCTGCAGTATCTGAAACACAACGGCATCCTTTCACATTAAAATGAAAACTGGAGCTGTTCAACAGAAAAGGATCGTTTATGCCCGAACTGCCAGATGTGGAAGTTTTCCGAAAATACCTGAATTCCACAGCGCTGCATCAAAAAATTGACAAAGTGGAGGTGAAGGAAAAAAGTATGCTGGGAAAAGTCAGTTCCCGTTCGCTGCAGATGCGTTTAAAAGGGGCACAGTTTGAATCCACCCTGCGCCACGGCAAATACCTGTTTGCGCAAACAGATCAAAAAGACTGGCTGGTGCTGCATTTCGGGATGACCGGATTTCTCCGCTATTTTAAAAATCCCGATGAACAACCCGGCCATGTGCGGCTGCTGATCCACTTTAAGAATGAATACAAACTTGCCTTCGACTGCCGCCGCAAGCTGGGGTTGATCGATTTGACAGAGGATGCGGATCAGTTTATCATGGGCAAAGACCTGGGTATCGATCCCTGGCGGCAGGAATTGGATTTGGGCAAGTTCAAAGAACGTCTGCAGGGGAGAAGCGGGGCTGTTAAATCCGCACTGATGAACCAGCAGATTTTCGCCGGCATCGGCAACATCTATTCCGATGAGATTTTATACCAGTCTGATGTTCATCCCGAAACGCCGGTGAATAATCTGAATGAGAAGCAGCTCAAGTCTCTTCATTCCAAAATGAATCACGTGCTGAAAATGGCCATTGAGAAAAAGGCTGATCCACAGCAAATGCCGCAAAGCTGGCTGCTGCCCCGCCGGAAGCAGGGAGAAAAGTGCCCGCGCTGCGGCGGTGAGATTCAAAAAATTACCGTTTCCGGCCGGTCCAGCTATTTCTGCTCTAAACATCAAAAAGCTGTCTGAATACAATTGATTTGAAATCCCGGCCTCATAAAAAAGGATAAAACATGCCGAAAAAATCTGCCGGAATTTTAATGTACCGGATTAAGGATAGCCAGGTGCGGGTTTTACTGCTGCACATGGGCGGCCCTTTCTGGGCAAAAAAGGATGCCGGTGCCTGGAGTATTCCCAAAGGGGAATACGGTGAGGATGAGGAACCGCAGCAGGCGGCACGGCGCGAATTCCGGGAGGAAACCGGCTCCGAAATAAACGGTCCCTTTATTCCCCTTGCGCCCCTGCAGCAGAAAGGCGGCAAATGGGTGCATGCCTTTGCAGCGGAAGGCGATTTTAATCCCGGCTCTTTGAAAAGCAATACCTTCCCGCTGGAATGGCCGCCAAAGTCCGGGCGCATGCAGGAATTCCCGGAGGCGGACCGGGCCGCCTGGTTTGACCTTCCTCAGGCCCGGGAAAAAATATTGAAAAGTCAGATCCCGTTGCTGGATGAGCTGGAGGAAATAATTAAAAGGGGAGAAACGGAGAAAGGCTGATTTGGAGATATAATCCCGGATTTCCGGATCAGTTGGTATTTATAATTGGATTGGGTATAAACCCCTCTGTAAAGCTTTTGTCTCAAAAGATCAGCTTGAAAACGGTTTTCACATTTTCTTCGGAATAAACCGAAATTGTGCCATGGTGCAGCCGCATGATCTGCCGGGACAGGCTCAACCCGATGCCTGTCCCGCTTTTTTTAGTGGTAAAAAAGGGAATAAATATTTTATCCTGGGCTTCTTTGGTTATCCCCTGTCCGTTATCAGTTACCTGAATCACCACCCGGCCCCGTTCATCCTGTGCGGCTTTCAGTTCAATCCGGGGATCAGGGCGGCTGTCCAAACCATCAATGGCATTTTTCAGCAGGTTTATCAATACCTGTTCAATTTGTGCGGGATCCGCGGTAAGCTGCAGCCCGGACGGATTTACATGGCTGTGGAAATGAATTTTTTTATCAGTTAATTCGCTTTTCATTAAACGGCAGATATGCCCGAATAATTCCACGACAGGGATAATCTGAAAATCCGGTTTAGGCAGGCGGGTCAGGCTGCGATAGGAATTTACAAACTGCAGGAGGCCTTTGCTCCGTTTCTCAATGGTGGCGATTGCCGAACGCACATCTGCAGATTTTTCTCCCCTGAAATCATCGTCATCCTCCAGAAGCATTTCATTTGCAGTAGAGGCCAGGGAGGCAATGGGCGTCACGGAATTCATGATTTCGTGGGTCAGCACCCGGATCAGTTTCTGCCAGGCTTCCAGTTCCTGCTCTTCCAGTTCACTCTGAATATTCTGCAGGGAAACCAGTTTAATCTGCTTGCCCCGCATTTTGAATTCAGTGGCATAAACCGCCAGTTGCAGCAGCTCGTTTTCCTCCTGAATTTTAATGATGGTGCGGCTGCCGGATTTCATGGTGAATAATTTTTTAACCAGTTCGGCACTCTGAGTCCCTAGTAGAGTGATGTTTTTCAACTGGCGGATGCGCAGCAATCGCTTCACTGCCGTGTTCATCAGTTCCACTTCACCGTCCGGCCGGAAGGCCAGCAGCCCGATGCCCACATGCTGCACCACGGTCTGCAGATAGCGGAAATTTTCCTCCTTTTCGGCGCGGGCTTCCTGAAATTTTTGAATGACGGCGGCAAAGGTTTCATTCAATTCCGCAAAAGAAGCACCCAGGCCGGTCCCCGTAAATGAACTGGAAAAATCGGAATAACGGACTGCTTCCAGAAACCGGTTCAGGTTACGCATGCTTTTTTCCACATACTGTACCAGCAGGTAAATCTGCCAGATGATGATCATTAGGAGGGTGAATTTGACCATCCATAAACCAGAGTGCTGCAGCAGGTAAAAAAACAGGAAAAGGGCGGCAGCCAGGAATAATATCCTGATCAGGATGTTCAGGCGGAAACGTTTAAACACCATATTTTTCCATCCGGCGGTAAAGGGAGGCACGGGTCAGCCCCAGTTCCTTTGCAGCATGGCTGATATTGCCGTTGTGTTTGGCCAGGGTCTTCAGGATGACCACTTTTTCCACTTTTTCCAGATTATAATCGTCCAGCACCACATTTTCGCCGCCGCTGTCCGCTACCGAAAAAAAGAAATCACCGGGCTGCAGCACTTCGTTTTCGGTCATGATCACCGCCCGTTCAACAGCATGCTGCAGTTCGCGCACATTGCCCGGCCAATGATATGTTTCCAGTTTTTTCAGCGCGGCGGGACTGAAACGCAGGCCTGTTTTGCCGTATTTTTTGCGGTAAGTTTCCAGAAAATAGTCCGCCAGCAGCGGGATATCTTTGCGCCGTTCCCGCAGCGGCGGCAGGGGGATTTCCACTGTATTGATCCGGTAGAGCAGATCCTGTCGGAATTTACCTTTGGCAACCATTTCGTAAATGGGCATGTTGGTGGCGCAGATCAGCCGGATGTCAATTTCCCGAGAACTGTTGGAGCCGACCCGTGTCACCTGGCGGCTCTGCAGCACCGTCAGCAGCTTGGCCTGCAGTTCCACCGGCAGATTTCCGATTTCATCCAGTAACAGCGTGCCGCCGGAAGCCACTTCGAAGCGGCCGGCGCGGTCCTGGCGGGCATCCGTAAAAGCGCCTTTTACATGACCGAACAGTTCGCTTTCGAAGAGACTTTCGCTGATGGCGCCCAGATCCACGCGGATAAAAACGTTTCCCGTCCGCCGGGATTCCCGGTGAACAGCGCGTGCAACCAGTTCCTTTCCAGTGCCGTTCTCCCCCAGAATCAGCACATTGGCATCCGTGCCGGCAACTTTGCTGATCAGAGAAAACACTCTTTTCATGGAAGAATCCGTTCCGATAATATTCTGGAACTGCTCATCAATATCGGCACTGAGCTGCTGCTGCTGGGAACGGAGCCGGTCCACTTCGCGACGGGAACGGCGCAATTGCAGGGCCGCGGAAACTGTAGCCAGCAATTTTTCATTCTGCCACGGCTTTAGAATAAAATCGGTGGCGCCTTCTTTAACCGCCCGTACCGCCATTTCCACATCGCCGTAGGCGGTAATCAGGATAACCACTGCGGAAGAATCAATTTCCATTACTTTCTGCAGCCAGTGAAATCCTTCCGTTCCGCTGGTCACATCGCGGGTGAAATTCATGTCCAGCAGAATCACGTCATAATTTTCATTCTTTAACAGTGTGGGCAGCATTTCCGGATTTTTTTCAGTGTGAACCGTTTCCACCTGCTTTTTCAGCAGCAGGGAAGCGGCCAGCAGCACATCTTCATCATCATCAACAATCAGAACTTTGCCGAATTTTGGGTTCATTGATTTGATTCTGTTTTAGATAAATGGCTTGTTTTTTCAATCAATCCCTGTTTCCGTATTACCAGATTCATGCAGTTGCATTTTAGTTACAGAATTTTATTCTGTCAACAGAACTTCCAAAAGTAAACCTGTATTAATCGAAATCGCACGAAGATGGAAACACAACTGTCCGGCAGCGGACACACGGTGTACGGCAGCGAACAGAATTCACCTGTTTATTATATCGAAACCCCTGTATTTACTGCAAATTTCAATATGGCACAATTGTTGAAATTAATTATGGAGAGACGGCAATATTTGTAAGCAAAGGAGCTAATATGGATCGGGTTATTGAGAAGAAAAACTGGACTGCCAAAAAGATTATCACCATTTCGGCTCTGGCGGTGGCGGTACTTTTTTTAATTTATACCATATTATTCGGCGACAACCGCTCCCGCTTAAATGTAGATCCGCAAAAGCTCACCATCAGCACCGTCTCCCGCGGGGATTTTCAGGAATTTATTCCGGTAACCGGTAACGTGGTCCCCATTAAAACAGTATATCTGGATGCGGTGGAAGGCGGGCGGGTGGAACGCCGTTTTGTGGAAGAAGGCAGTCTGCTGAAGGCGGGCGATCCTATTTTGAAACTAGATAATACCAATCTGCACCTGGATATCATGTACCGCGAAGCGGAATTATTCCAGCAGATCAACAACCTGCGCAGCACCCGCCTGGATATGGAGCGCAACCGGCTGGAACTGCAGGGGCAGATGATTGAACTGGACTATCAGATCAAAGAAAGAAAGCGGCAGTTGACGCGCAGCCGGGAGCTGTTTGATAAGAATCTGATTTCGCAGCAGGAATTCGAACAACTGCAGGACGAATACGATTATCTGACTAAAAAACGCAATCTGACTCTGGAAACCCATAAAAAAGATTCGGTTTTCCGCCGCCTGCAAATTGAGCAGTTGGAGTCCTCCGTAAAACGGATGCAGGCCAATCTGGAAATCGTAAAGCAGAAAATGGATAACCTGACCATCAAGGCGCCCATATCGGGGCAGCTTACTTCGCTGAATGCTGAAATCGGGGAATCCAAAGCCCGGGGCGAACGGCTGGGGCAGATTGATGTGCTGGACAGCTTTAAGGTGCGGGTGAATATTGACGAGCACTATATCTCCCGCATTGAAATCGGCAAAACCGGTAATTTTGATCTGGCCGGGAACAGCTATCGGCTGATGATAAAGAAAATCTATCCCGAAGTGGTGAACGGACGCTTTGCCGTGGATATGTATTTCATGGAAGCTGTGCCGCAGAACATCCGGCGCGGACAGACCCTGCATATTAAACTGGCGCTGGGCGATTTATCCGAAGCCATCCTGCTGGCGCGCGGCGGTTTTTATCAGCAGACCGGCGGGCAATGGGTGTTTGTGCTGGATGGCGATGAGGCTTATAAACGGGAGATCCGCCTGGGACGGCAGAATCCCAATTATTTTGAAGTGCTGGAAGGCCTGCAGCCCGGCGATAAAGTTATTACTTCCGGGTACGACAGTTTCGGGGAAAATGAAAAGTTGGTGTTGAAATAGCTGTCAGCTCTTTGCTGACGGTTTTCAGCTATCAGCAATTAGCAGTCAGCAGTTGGCAGTTGGCAGTTGGCAGTCAGCTTAAAACCGGAAGAATAAAAATGAAATATTTTAAACCGTTAAAAAACGTATCTGCTGAAGCAAATGATCTTCTTATTCAATATAAAGCTGAAAGCTGACCGCTGAAAGCTGAGAGCTTAAATAACGAAAGGGACCTGAACCATGCACACTAATAACTCTGCACTACTCAAAACCGTTGACCTTAAAAAGCTTTACATCACCGAAGAAGTGGAAACCACCGCGCTAAATAATGTGAGCGTGAGTATTGAAGAGGGTGAATTTGTCGCCATTATGGGCCCGTCCGGCTGCGGGAAATCCACCCTGTTGAATATCCTGGGACTGCTGGATAATCCCACTGGCGGACTCTACTACTTCCTGGGCGAAGAAGTCTCAAATTACAGTGAGCGGCAGCGGGCCAATTTCCGCAAAGCCAATATCGGGTTTGTTTTCCAGAGTTTTAATTTAATTGATGAACTGACCGTTTTTGAGAATGTGGAACTGCCGCTGCTGTATCTGGGCATGACCACCGCCGAACGCAAACTGAGGGTGGAAGAATCGCTGGAGCAGATGCAAATTATGCACCGCCGCAATCACTATCCGCAGCAGTTATCCGGCGGCCAGCAGCAGCGGGTGGCGGTTGCCCGGGCCATTGTGGCCCGCCCCAAACTGATTCTGGCGGACGAACCCACCGGCAACCTGGATTCCGCCCACGGCAGTGAAGTCATGAAGCTGCTGACCGGGCTGAATGAGACCGGCACCACTATTGTGATGGTGACGCACTCACCTGCCGATGCCGAATACAGCCATCGCATTATTCACCTGTTCGACGGGCAGGTGGTCACGGAAAATATTCAGGAGCAGTTTCACGTCTGAGACCTGCTTGCGGAATCAACCTTAAGGAAAACTCCTTCTAAACTGACCCGTGGTTTTTGAAAGGAAGAAAATGATACGCAACTATTTGAAAATTGCTTTTCGCAACCTATACCGGAACAAACTGTTTTCACTGATCAATATTGCCGGCCTGGCAACGGGCATGGCGGTCTGCCTGCTGATTGTACTCTGGGTTTCCGATGAATTGAGTTACGATAACTTTCACCGGGACGGTGAGCGTATTTACCGGGTGATTCAGGAAGCGGACTATGCCGGGGAATGGACCACACTTGCCCGCACACCATTTCCGCTGGGGAAGGCGCTGCAGGAAGACTATCCTGCGATTGAACAAACCGCCCGGATAATGCGCACTTCCGCCGCTTTCCGGCTGGAGGACAAAACATTCAGCCAGGACCCCGGCATCTACAGCACCCCGAATCTGCTGACCTTTTTCAGCTTTCCTCTAATTGCCGGGAATCCCCGGACAGCCCTGGCCCATCCGCTCTCGGTGGTGCTGACCGAAAAAACAGCCCGGAAGTATTTCGGCACCACACAGGCGCTTGGCAAATCCCTGGAAATTGAAAAGGGTTTTGTAGTGGAAGTCACCGGAATTATGCGGGATGTTCCGGCCAATTCCCACCTGCAGTTTGACTTTATCGTCCCTTTTGACCTGATCCGCGAATACGGATTCAATATGGATGAAATGCCCTGGGAAAATTCCAATAATGCCCATTATACCTATCTGAAGCTGCGGCCCGGAGCGGATGCAGCAGTGGTGAGTGATCAGATTGCCGGGGTGATGCAGAAACATGTCCCGGAATCCACCAACCGTTTTTTTCTGCAGCCGCTGTCCCGGATTCACCTGTACTCGGGATTTGTGGGCGATGTGGAGGGACATGGCGATATTAAGTATGTTTATATTTTTTCGCTGATGGCGGTGTTTGTGCTGCTGATCGCCTGTTTTAATTTTATGAACCTGACCACTGCCCGCTCCGGGAAACGTGCCCGCGAAGTGGGAATCCGCAAAGTGGTCGGCGCCTCGCGTTCCGAGCTGGTGCGTCAGTTCTTCGGAGAATCCATTCTGTTTTCCTTGCTGGCAATGGTGCTGGCGCATGCTATAGTGGAACTGTTTCTGCCGGTGTTTAACCATCTTGCGCAGAAGCAACTGGAGGTCAGCTATTTTTCCGGCAACCTGTTTCTGCCGGTTTTAATCGGTCTGGCAGTACTGACGGGCATAGTGGCCGGCAGTTATCCTGCCCTGTTCCTTTCTTCATTCCAACCTGCCACAGTGCTGAAAGGCGCGAAGAGTGCCGGTGCAGGCAGCGCCCGGTTCCGGAAAATTTTAGTGGTGACTCAGTTCTCCATTTCCATTATCCTGATTATTTCTACCCTGATTGTTTATAATCAATTGAATTTTATGCGCAGTAAAAAGCTGGGCTTCGATAAAGATAAATTACTGTATGTGCATCTGACGGCAGAAGCGCGCGAAAAATATGATGCTTTAAAAAGTGAACTGCAGAAGAACCCCGGCATCGAAAATATTACGGTGGCTTCGCACCTGCTGACCGATGTTTCCCACACATTTAACGGAGTCAGTTGGGAAGGAAAACTGCCCGGCAAAGAAGTGGCAATGAACGGCATTTCGGTGGATCACGATTTTATCCGCACATTCGGAATGAAAATGGCCGAAGGAAGGGACTTCAGCCGGGAATTCACCACCGACAGTCGCGAAGCCTACATCCTGAACGAGGCTGCCGTGCAGAAAATGGGAATTGATTCCCCTGTGGGAAAACAATTCTCTCCTGCGGAGGGGATGGACCGCAGCGGTAAAATTATCGGGGTGGTGCAGAATTTTCATTTCAAACCGCTTAACCGTCACATTGAACCCATGTTTCTGATGATCGGGGAACGGGAGCGCTATTATATGTATCTTCGCATGAAAAAGGGGAATCTGTCCGGAAGTATTGCCGAAGTCAAGGCTGTCTGGCAGAAAATGATTCCGGAAGCAGAGTTCAATTACGGTTTTTTTGATGAGGCGCTGGCGGCGCTGTACGGGAATGAACAGCGGATCGGCAACCTGTTCCGCTACTTTGCCTTTCTGGCAATTTTCATTTCCTGCCTGGGCCTTTTCGGGCTTGCTTCTTTTATGGCGGAACAGCGCACCAAAGAAATCGGCATCCGGAAAGTCCTGGGTGCGGGAATTTCAAATATTGTGCTGCTTATGTCCGGCCAGTTTTTAAAGTGGGTGCTGCTTGCCAATCTGCTGGCCTGGCCGCTTGCCTGGCTTGCCATGCACCGCTGGCTGCAGAATTTTGCCTACCGGACGGAAGTGGAAATCAGGTTTTTCCTGCTTGCCGCGGCTGCTGCGCTGGTCATTGCTTTTCTCACTGTCAGTTATCAGGCGGTTCGCACTGCACTGGCTAATCCGGTTAATGCGCTGCGATATGAATGATGAAATAAGCCGGTTCGTAAATCAACAATCACTTTGAAGGACAACATTATGTTTAAAAGCTATTTCAAAATTGCACTCCGGAATCTGGTAAAGAACAAGATTTATTCCATTATAAACATTGCCGGTCTGGCCATCGGCCTGGCCTGTTTTATCCTGATCTCTATTTTCATTAAAAATGAATTAAGTTATGATGCTTTCCATGAAAAAAAGGACCGCATTTACCGGCCGGTGGAAATACAGCATCCGCCCGGTGTGGGGACCCAGCATGTGGCGGTGACAATGGGGCCGCTGGCGCCGGCCCTGAAAAATGATTTTCCTGAAGTGCAGGAAGCAGTACGGATTTTCCGGCGTAATAATATCTATTTTAAAATCGGGGAAAATGGCTATTATGAAAACAGCGTTTCCTTTGCGGACCCTTCCATATTTAATGTTTTTTCCATACCGCTCATTAAAGGGGACCCGGATCAGGTATTAAATTCCCCAACATCTATGGTGATTTCGGAACGGATTGCCCGCAAATTTTTCGGAAACGAAGATCCGGTGGGAAAGGTGATGACGGTGAGCCATTACTGGGGGCAGGATGAATTTACGGTAACCGGGGTAATGGAAAATTACCCGGAAAACTCGCACCTGGAATTTGAAATACTGGGGCCGTATGCCTATTTCGAGAACCGGCTGGACTGGCTGCAAAGCTGGGGCACCAATACCATGGCCACTTACATTCTGCTGCGGGAGGGTGCGGATGCGGAGGCGCTGCAGGCTAAATTCCCCGAATTCATCCGCAAATATCATGAGTACGACGACCCCGAACGGCAGATGGAACTTTATCTGCAGCCGCTGACGGACATTCACCTGCATTCCGGACACATCGTTTACCAGACCTTTAACCATCAGCAGGGCGACATCAATAATATTTATCTTTTCAGCGTAATCGCCATTTTCATTCTGGTAATTGCCTGCATCAACTTTATGAATCTGGCCACGGCACGCTCCGCCCGGCGCTCCCGCGAGGTCGGCATCCGTAAAGTGCTGGGCTCCACCCGCCGGCAACTGATCCTGCAGTTCCTGGGTGAATCTCTGCTGGTTTCTTTTCTGGCGCTGGCACTGGCGCTGGTGCTGGTGGAAGTGCTTTTCCCCTATTTCGAATCGCTGGTGCAGGGCAGATTAATCAACACGTTTTATACCGATACCGGTTTTCTTCTGCAGATGCTTGGCATTACCCTGCTGGTGGGAGTTGTGGCCGGGAGCTACCCTGCATTTTTTCTGTCATCCTTTCAGCCGGCGCAAACCCTGAAAGCAACCTTCAGCAGCGGGAAGCGGGGCGCATTGCTGCGCAAATCGCTGGTGGTCTTTCAGTTCACCATTGCTATTGCTTTAATTGTCTGCACCGGTATTGTAATGGATCAGATGGATTACATCCGCAATAAAGACCTTGGGTTTAATAAAGAGCAGGTGGTTTATATTCCCCTGCGAAGCAGTAACAGCCGGCAGAAAATTGATCTGTTAAAGAATGAACTGTCCCGGAATGCAAATATCGTCAGTGTATCGGCAACCGCCGGATTGAGCGGAGCCAGCGGATCCCAGGGCGATATGCATGTTGCCGGCGGCGATGAAGATACGGAAATGATGGTGCGTTTCAGTTATGTGGATTATGATTACATTAAAACCATGCAGATGAACATATTGCAGGGACGGGATTTCTCAAAAGAATTTGCCGCCGATACCACCACTTCAGTGATTATCAACGAAACGGCCGTGCGGGAATTCGGCTGGGAAAATCCCATTGGAAAACAGTTTGTCAGCCGGACGGAAGGCGGTCCCGATTATGAAGTAGTGGGCGTGGTGAATGATTTTAATTTCTATTCCCTGCGTCAGAAAATTGAACCGCTGATCATGTGGGTCAATCCTCAGCGGGTAAATTATCTGGTGGCGCGGATTAAACCCGGCGAGGTGCGGGAAACCATCCGGTTCATTGAAGATACCTGGAAAAAACAACTTCCTGCAGAGCCGGTGGAAGTTGCCTTTCTGGATGAACATCTGGATCAGATTTACCAAAACGACCGGAATACCGGGCGGCTGTTTGCCTCTTTTTCCTTCCTGGCTATTTTCATCGGCTGCCTGGGATTATTCGGTCTGGTCTCCTTTACAGTGGAACAGAAGACCAAGGAAATAGGCATCCGCAAAGTGCTGGGGGCCAGTGTCGGGGGGATTGTGCTGATGCTGTCCAAAGAATTTATAAAATGGATTGCTGTGGCCAGCCTGATTGCTTTCGGGGTGGCATACTGGGCGATGCAGGACTGGCTCAGCAATTTTGTTTACCGTACCGGCATTCATCCGCTCACATTCATTATCGGTGCACTTCTGGTACTGTTTATCGCCATCGCCACTATCAGCTGGCAGGCTGTGCGGGCAGCCACTGCAAATCCGGTGGACGCTTTACGTTATGAGTAAATCTGTTCTGTTCAGGGCAGCAGTTGATTATCCGGTTTGAACAAATCATTTCAGGTACCGGGAAGGCGCTCCCATCTCCAACGGCAGCAGAGCAGCAGGGTGGTTACACCTGTTTTTTGCAGATGATGATAATAGAAGTGGGTTTATCGAAAAGCCGGTTAAACAGGCTATCGAAAAATTTCCAGAGGGGAAAAGGCAGGAATTGAAAATAATAGGTAATATGCAGCCGGTTCATTACTTTATTCAGATTTTTTGTTGTTTTCAGCGGAATTAAACCGGCTTCCCGTAATCTTTTTTTTAAAGAATCTGTGGAGAAGGAATGCAAATGGGAATGGGTGGGAGTCGGCTGGTTGCAGTGGATGCAGATCTGATAGCTGATCTC
>JBAPTX010000496.1:0-7217 GCA_049282375.1 Calditrichia bacterium | reverse complement strand
GTGTGGCATTGCTCAGTTCAATCGCCAGCGGCACTCCGCTCAATTTGCCCTGTATCAGGGTCAGATCACTGGCTTCCATGGCCACATCGGTGCCGGTGCCGATGGCAATGCCTACATCGGCCTGCGCCAGGGCAGGCGCATCATTAATGCCGTCTCCCACCATCCCGACTACATGCCCCTGTTGCTGCAGTTTTTTTACATAATCCGATTTCTGATCCGGAAGCACTTCCGCATACACTTCGTCCACTCCCACCTGGTGGGCGATTGCCCGGGCTGTGCGCTGATGATCTCCGGTAACCATGAATACTTTTAACCCCAGTTTCTTCAGGCGGGCTACCGCTGCGGCAGAATCCGGTTTCAGGGGGTCGGCAACGGCGATGATTCCGATGGCCTGATTGTTCATTGCCAGAATCATGGGCGTTTTCCCCGCCTCGGCAATCTGTTCAAGTTGTTCACTCAAAGAATTAATTTCTATGTGTTCCCGCTCCATCAGCCGCCGGTTGCCGAAAAAGAGAACGGCTCCATCCATATGGCCGGAAACGCCGTGTCCGGGAATCGCCTGAAAATGATCCACTTTACCGGTGGTAATATTTTCATCGGCAGCCCTGCGCACAACCGCTTCTCCCAGGGGATGCTCGGACCCGTTCTCCAGGGATGCCGCCAGTTTCAATAATTTATTCTTGTCATACCCGTCAGACGGGTAAATATCGGTAACGACCGGTTCTCCCACGCTGACGGTCCCGGTTTTATCCAGCAAAACCGCGGTCAGTTTATGGGCGGTTTCCAGCGCTTCGGCATTTTTAATCAGGATGCCCAGCTCGGCGCCTTTGCCGGTGCCCACCATAATGGAAGTAGGCGTCGCCAGCCCCAGCGCGCAGGGACAGGCGATTATCAGCACCGTAACAAAGGTGAGCAGTGCATATGTCAGGTGGGGTGCCGGCCCCAAATTATACCACAGGACAAAAGTGATCACCGAAATAATCAGCACCACCGGAACAAAATAACCGGCAATCACATCCGCCAGCCGCTGAATGGGTGCTTTACTGCCCTGTGCCTGCTGCACCAGTTGTACAATCTGCGAGAGCATCGTATCCCGCCCGACCCGCGAAGCCACGAAGCGGAAACTGCCGGTTTTGTTTACAGTGGCGCCGATTACGGAATCTCCGGGCTGTTTTTCCACCGGAATTGATTCTCCGGTAATCATGGCCTCATCTACAGCGGAATGGCCTTCCTGCACAGTGCCGTCCACCGGTATTTTTTCTCCGGGACGAACAATAATCAAGTCGCCTACCTGCACTTCCGAAATGGGGATATCGTTTTCCTGCCCATTGCGAACCACCCGCGCCGTTTTAGGCTGCAGCCCCATCAGACGGCGAATTGCATCTGAAGTGCGGCCTTTGGCGCGGGCTTCCAGCAGGCGGCCCATCAGAATTAAGGTGATAATCACTGCAGCGGTATCAAAATAGACATGGCGCAATCCGGCGGGAAACAGAAAGGGGAAAAAAGTAGCCAGGGTTGAATAAAGGTAGGCGGAACCGGTGCCTACGGCAATCAGGGTATTCATATCAGCGGCATGATGTTTAAAAGAATTCCAGGCGCCCCGGTAAAAATGAGCCCCGGAATAAAAGATAACCGGGGAGGTCAGCAGGAACAGCAATATCCATTGAACCTGTCGCGGAATACTTTGCAGGAAATTCAGCATGTCCCCCAGAGAAAGCAGCAGCACCAGCGCACTGAATCCGGCGGCAAACAGGAATTTTTGTTTTAACCGGCGGTAATCCGCTTTCTGCCGCGATTTTTCCTGATCCTGCAGTGAATCACCCTCCAGTTCAACGGCTTCGTAGCCGCTGTCCGCCACCGCTTTTTTCATTTCCGGGACGGTCACCATTCCGGGAATAAAAGTGACGGTGGCTTCTTCCAGCCCCAGATTAATGGCAGCTTCCATCACTCCCGGCAGTTTTTTCAATCCCTTTTCCACCCGGTTTACGCAGGCGGCACAGCTCATTCCGCGAATTCCCACCCGTGCGGTGGCTGTTTGTACTTCGTATCCCGCATTGCGAATGGCGGCGGTCAGTTCCGCCGGAGTGGCTTCGCGGGGATTAAACTGCACTACCGCCTGATGATTGGCGTAATTTACCGCCGCCTGGCTGACTCCCTGCACCTTCTGCAATGCTTTTTCCACCCGGACGGCGCAGGCGGCACAACTCATCCCTTCTACGGGAATATCCAGATGCCGCGGTTCTCCGGTATCTTCAGACTCATCCGGCGGCAGCTCCGGAAGTTTTACCTGAACCGGTTCAATAAATTTATCTGTATTCTTTTTCATTAATTATTTTCCAGTAAAAATCCGGCAGATCAGCATCGGCGTTGATCCGCATTAATTAGAGCAGAATTCCTGTCTTCTTGTTACAACTTTTATTTTTTTGAACTGAAAACATATACCCTGAAAACCCCCGGGCGGACGCATTGTTTCATCAAAAAAGGGTTATGGCGCGCTTTATGAGCCGATGGTTGCACGATACCGGATATTCAACCTATATTTCCTTTCCAGACAGGTGAAAGAAAATGAGATTTCTCCGCCGTACCCGCTGCAAAATTGTTTACCGGAGCGAATATTTTTCGGGAGTTCATGCCCGTAATTCCCGCCAGACGTTCGACGTCATGAAATTCAAAAAAGTGCGGGACCGGCTCATTCAGGAAAAACTGATCCGCCGCCAGGACATTCTGGTGCCGCCCCGCATTTCGGAGCAGGACCTGCAACTGGTGCACAGCAGAAAATATCTGAAAAGCCTGAATGATCCTGTGCGGGTGGGTGAGATTCTCAATCTGGATTATGTGAATCCCTGGGACAATTATATTTATGAGTATTTCCGCTATGTTGCAGGCGGTACAGTGCAGGCGGCGGAATATGCGGCGGAGCATCCCCTGCCTGTTTTTAACCTGGGCGGCGGCTTTCACCATGGCCACTCGGACCGGGCGGAAGGTTTCTGCCTGATAAATGATGTGGCGGTGGCAGTGGAGAAACTGCGCCGCCGCAGCAAAATACGCAAGGTTCTGATGATTGATCTGGATTATCATCAGGGAAACGGAAATCTGCTCTATTTTAAAGAGGATGAAGAAGTTTTCACTTTTTCCATGCATGCCAGCAACTGGGCGCAGGTCAGCAGCAAGCGCAATAATGTGGATATTGAAATGCCCGGCCATGTGCATGATGAAAAATATATGAAAACCCTGATTGCCGAACTGCCCTCCGTTTTCGGCCGGTTTTCTCCCGATATGGTTTTTTATCTGGCCGGCAGCGATCCTTTTGCGGAAGATACACTGGGCGATTTTGACATCAGCGAAAAGGGGATGCTGGAGCGCGATCAGTATGTTTACCGGCTGGTGCGCAAGCGCAAATTGCCGCTGGTGGTACTCGGCGCCGGCGGCTACGGGCCGCAAAGCTGGCGCATCTATTATAATTTTATTAAATGGGTGATCCTCAAAGGGAAATAGCCATGTCCAAAAATAAAAAGAAACTGCATCAGATTTCGCGGCGGCTGCCCACCCATCAACTGCGGCGACTGCGGGAGGAGCAGGTAAAACTCGACTATCAGGAAATAGTTCAGTCACTGGGCGAAAGCGGCGGCTCTCCTTATTTTCTTGGCTATTATTCTCCAACCGGCATTGAATTCGCGCTGGAAAGATACGGTTTTTTGGACCGGCTCCGCCGGCAGGGTTTTGAAGAGCTGAAAGTGGTTGTGAATACGCACGATCCCTATAAACAGCGAATTGCCCTCTATTTTAAAAAGAAACTCCCGTCGCACCTGCTGGGTGAACTGGTTGTGAAACGGAATCATATTATGCTTTATCCCCCTTTCCAGTCCAAATTGAACGGGCGCAGCTTCGAGGTGGTTGTGGTGGAATGGCTTTGTATGCAGAATCCGCAGGGCCGTTTTTCGGCCAAAAAACCGCGGCTGCCCGGACAGAAATATCCCGGGCTCGGTATGGGCTCTCTGATGATGGAACTGCTGGTGATTATGTGCCGCCGCCTGAGGGTGGCAGGATTGCTGAATATGCCGGAGCATTTCCATAATGCTCAGATGTACAGCTCGCAGTTTTTTTATCTGGACCCGATTTTTGAAGCCCGCCGGTTTGCCATTGCCCGTGATTTGCTGAAGCAGTATAATCTTGCTGAAATATCCTGGGCAATAGATTTAGAACTGGTGAAGGAAAACGATCAGCCGTTTAAATGGTTTACCGCGGAACAGATTATCCCGTTGAATCCCGATCTAAAGGAATATCTCAAATCCCGTGAATACCGACGCCGGGTGAAGACAGAAGCTGGGTTGCTGCATTATTCACTGGATGAGAGCGAATGGCAGAAAAAACAGCAGGACATTGAAGGATATGTGACCTGTTGAAGGACCTGGCGGGAAGCAGATGTGTTCCCTCTTTTCCCTCGCCAATGAAATTTAAAAACAGATTTATTTTAATTAAGCCCCCCTTTAAATTGATTCAAAAGCAGTTTAATATCGCTTGAGTAAAAACAATAATCGGATCAGGAGGATGGAATGGCCCGCCAAATTAACTGCGATAACCTTACCTTTTCACTTTATCCCCATGCCGGGGAAATGAAGATGTACGAAAGTTATTATCGAAACGGAAAATGGGACGATGGCGCGATCGTTGATTTTCATAATATCGCCCTTTCGCCCGCTGCCAATATTTTAAATTACGGACAGGGTATTTTTGAAGGGATGAAGGCGTATTACAGCAAAAAGGGCAAGGTGGTGCTGTTCCGCCCGGAAGAAAACGCCAAACGGTTCGAGCGCAGTGCCGAAAAGCTGGCCATTCCCGGCATCACTGCCGGAAAATTTATGCAGGCAGTGAAAGACCTTGTTAAGGCCAATCGTGAGTATATCCCGAAAAGTGACGACGGCCGCTGCAGCATGTACCTGCGCCCGGTCTGCATCGGTATTGAACCGCTGCTGGGAGTTCGCGCGGCGACTGAATATCTGTTTTACATTTTCGCCAGCCCGGTGGGCCCCTACTTCGATAAAGTCGGTATCGTGCGGCTGATTGCCAAAGAAGTGAACCGGGCATCTCCTCACGGCACCGGTGATGCCAAAGCGGTTTGCAACTATCCGGTAACCATGGCACCCAAAAAGCAGGCCAAAGCGGAAGGATTTGATGACGTGATTTATCTGGATCCGCAGGAAAACCGCTTCATCGAAGAAGCCGGGGCCGCCAATTTCTTTGCATTAATGGATGAAAAAACACTGGTGACTCCGCCGCTGGGGTCTATCCTTCCGGGCATTACCCGCGATGCGGTCATCCGGCTGGCAAAGGAGGAATTCGGCCTGTCCGTTGAGGAACGCAATCTGGATGTAAAAGAAACAGCGCAAAAAGCCCGTGAATGTTTTATTACCGGAACCGCCGCTATTATAACTTCCGTCAGCGAAATCGGGTGGCGTGGGGAAGTTTACAGCGTCAACCGCAATGACTATCAATTGGCCCTGAAACTCTATGAGCGGCTGATCGGTATTCAACTGCAAAGCGAAGAGGACCCCTACGGATGGATTACGGAGGTGGAGTGATCCGGTTGGTTTCTCTTGCAGCCTGTGCTAACTTTGGCACAAGTTGAATCATAAAAAGGCTGTATTCATTTGAACAGGGCTGACCAAAAATGTAACATTTTTCTCTGTCTGGACTGCGCTGAGAAATTCCGCTGGCAGGCACGATTTGTTTTCGAAACTATCTTTCGGAATATGGGACTATCTTTTCAGGAAATTCAAAAAGATATCGTCTCCCATCCGGATCATTCAATCATTATTCATTACAGTAAAGAACCCGTTCCTCAATCTACATCTGATACGGTTATCTGGATATTTGCCGGTGATTATCAGCGGCAGTTGAAATCACTCACCCGGAATTCTGTAAAATGGCTTCAACAGTTGGAAAAACCGGTGCAGGCTGCGGCCGGGCCGGATATTCTCTTGCATGTATTCGGCCGCGAAAACCCGCTGCCGGGAAATCCACTGTATGGCGCCCCCGGAGGCGGTGGCTTGTTTGTAACCCGCAAGGATGCTGCTTTTTACTGCAATTCAGATTTTATTGCGCTCAGTTATTTTTTTTTGAGTCTGGAAAACGAAAGACAGGTAGCCGATCGGGATCAGTACAGCCGGTTTCATAAAAGGTACAGTGTTTTGGGCGAATCCGTTTATCACCAGCCAACGGTGGACCGCTGGACAACTTTATTAAAACTGATGATAAAGGACCTGGCGGTAAAGAGAAATATTCCGATCCGTTTTACGCCGCTCTGGCCCAACGGGCGCCGCTTTGCCCTGGTGCTGACCCATGATGTGGACCGCTTGCGAAGCTGGACATTCTCAAAAATGCGCCGGGTATTTAAGGAAAAGCAGAAACAAAGGGGGCTTTTTTCCGCAGGAACAACCGCTCTCCGGCTGCTGCGTCAGAATATGCTGCCGCGGAGTTACCAGGGGAATTTTAAATTTATCTGCCGCCTGGAACGGAAATACGGGGGGAGTTCCACCTTCTTTTTTGTAGGGAAATCCCGCACAGCCAATGATCCCGGATATCAGTTAGGGAAAAAAAGAATTCGCCGGGGCATCCGAGCTGCCGTTGATACGGGAAGCCAAATTGGGCTGCACGGCTCCTTTCCTTCGGCGGTGGATGGGAATTTCCTGCAGGAAGAAAAAGAAATATTGAGCTCAGTTGCCAGCCGGGAAATCCGGGGAAACCGCCAGCATTACCTGCGGTTCGAAGGAATCCCCACACTGCAGGCGATTGAGGCGGCCGGATTACGCTATGATTCGACTCTGGGTTTTTCCGATGAACTCGGCTACCGCTGTGGAACCGGTTTGCCGTTTCGCCCCGTTCATCCAGGAGAAAAAAAAATCTTCAGTTACTGGGAAATCCCGCTGATATTAATGGATACGGTTCTCCTGCTGGAGAGCAAATTGAATCTGGCCGCCCAGGGCGCCTGGGAATTTGTTCTGCAGCACCTGCAGGAGGCGGCGGAAAGCGGCAGTTGCCTGACGGTAAACTGGCACAACAATAATCTGCACACTGCCGATTATTCCGGCTATACCCGGTTGTATGAAAATATGTTAAATTGGGCGTTAGAAAATAACGGCTGGCTTTGCAGTGCGGACCAGTTATGGGAATGGTGGGAAAAGCGGGATCCTGTTTAATACTATGAGTGATTTCAAACG
>JBAPTX010000495.1:0-1590 GCA_049282375.1 Calditrichia bacterium | reverse complement strand
ACTTCCAGCGGCACCTCCGGCAGGGAAAAACCGGAGTGAATATCGCCGCGCAAAAAACGGACCGGAGGCAGCCATCCCATTTCTTCTTCAATAAATTCTTCCAGACGGTCCCGCCCGCCGGTTTTTTCATAAACAATAAACAACGGGTAGGGCTTGCGGTCGGTTCGCCGGAACCGTTTGGAAAGGTATTTACCAAGCAGCTTAATATTTCCCTGAAACGGCTGCGGAGGCTGCACATTGAAATCAAGTGCATTGTTTTGGGAGGGCTGCAGGTGGCTGTGAAAAATCTGGCGGTGCGTCTTCGACAAATTTTGAATTTCCCGGGGAAATAAATACATGGCGGCGGGATCGCTGCTGCGTTCGGCATTTTCGGTGAACAGGCGGGTGGAATGCTCAATCCAGTCCTCAAATTGTGCGTGGCAGCGTTCCGGATCTTCCCAGAACAGGATTGCATTTGCGGGCAGATAGTCGAACAGGCTGGCCTGACGGTCGCCCTCCACATTTTTGCCGACAATGCGTGTTTTTTCCAACTGGCGGATTGATACCTGCGACAGAATATCAAATTCACGGATGGATTCAATTTCATCATCAAAGAATTCCAGGCGCACCGGGCTTTCCGCTTCATAGGAAAAAATATCCACAATTCCCCCCCGGGCGCTGAACTGGCCTATTTCTTCGATAGCGGATACCCTCTCAAACCCGGATTCCACCAGCCATTCCAGCAGGAAATCCCGGTCCATCCGGTCTTTCCGGCGAATGTGGCTGATCTGTTTTTTGATGTTTTCCGGCCGTTCTATTTTCTGGATCAGACTGGTGGGAGTGGTAACCAGCACCGATACCGGATTTTCCAGCAGCGACACCAGCGCGTTTAAACGGGCGCTGTGCAGCGCCGGGGCAAAGCTTCCCTGATCAAAAGGGACTACTTCTGCCTGGGGAAAATAGAGAACTCTGCTTTGCGGCATCAGGGACTGTAAATCGTCCGCCAGCTTTTCCGCCTGTTCGGTATCCGGCAAAACTGCCAGCAAGGTATTTTCAAAAACATCCACAACGTAATTAAGGACGAAGCTGAGAAAAGAACCATTTATGCCGCGCACCTGAACCGAATATTCTGA
The DNA here is from genome assembly GCA_049282375.1 of Calditrichia bacterium. Taxonomy (GTDB): domain Bacteria; phylum Calditrichota; class Calditrichia; order RBG-13-44-9; family RBG-13-44-9; genus JBAPTX01. The sequence continues at coordinate 478 of JBAPTX010000495.1, read as the reverse complement.
AAAAAGTTTTTCACGAAATTGCCGGAATTGAGGTAGTTCGGTTATGATTGATTTTAATTTTAACATACTTTTTTAAATTTTAAAAAACCGCATAATCACCTGCTTTTTGTAAACCATGGAAAATCCCGTTCAGCAGGGCAAACACCTGTATTATCAAACACCCACTAATAAAATAAAAAGAGGGGTCAAAGTTCCGGGCACGAAAAGAAAGTTTGACCGGCAGCGGGATAGCGGCATGAATGGCCACTTGGGATGGGAGCAATCTTTCCATGGTTCATATGGAAACATTTCGGCCTATTGAACCGGACTTGCCGGCACCTGAGTATAATCCAGTTCCGAACCAAGCACGCTGTGGGGAATGAGGTAAACCGCCAGCATAATTACCGCTGCCAAAACCACCGCCCAGCGGCTGCGGTGCCCGTTGCGGTTTTTATACCAGGCAAATAACCAGCCCAGCATGGCGATCAGCGTTTTATTA
>JBAPTX010000494.1:0-5914 GCA_049282375.1 Calditrichia bacterium | reverse complement strand
GGACTTCTCCAGCCGGGTGCCGGCGGAGGTGGCCCAGGCCCGCACCGAAACTTATGTGGCGGCGGACGATTACATCAGCAACTATAATGTATTCATGTATTATTTGACGGATGAAGGGGGCAACCGTCTCTTCCCCGAAGGGTTAAAACTGATCAGCCACTGGGGGCTGCGGGATGAACTGAAGGGCCAGTACGCCAATGCGGACGGATTCGAACGCCAGCGCATCATTCAGCAGGTAATGGAGCGTATTATCCGGCAGGAAATCCCCGCTTCGGTGATCAATACCGAAAACTTCTTATGGAATCCCTACAGCAATAAAATCTTCAATACCGTTACAAAAGAAACGGCTACTTTTGAGATGGAAAATCTGGCCCGCTACCAGCACATCTGGAATATTTTTAAAGCGGAACAGGAGCTGGATAAATACTACCCGCAGGCGCCTTCTTTAATCGACCGCCGCTTTAACATTAACCGCGAACTCTCCGAGGCGGAAGTGGAGCAGTTATTAAAAGACCTGCTGGAAGCGCCGGTTTTAAAGAAGATTGCCGGAATTATCGAACAGCGGCTGGGCCGGCCGCTGCAGCCGTTTGACATCTGGTACACCGGCTTCAAACCCAGCGGCAGTTTGAACGAGGCCGAACTGGACCAGAAGGTGGGCAAACGGTTCCCCACTGTAGCGGCCTTCCAGCAGCAGGTGCCGGATATTCTGCATACTCTGGGATTTGCCCCGGATAAATCGGAATTTTTGGCCAATCATATTAAAGTGGATCCCTCCCGCGGCGCCGGACATGCCATGGGCGCCATGATGAGTGAAGATGCCGCCCACCTGCGCACCCGCATTCCCGAAGGGGGCATGAAATACAAGGGATTCAACATTGCCATTCATGAACTGGGCCATAATGTGGAGCAGGTGTTTTCGCTGAATGAAATGGATTACTACAGCCTGAACGGCGTGCCCAATACCGCCTTTACCGAAGCCTTCGCCTTTGTTTTCCAGTCCCGGGATTTGAATGTGCTGGGCATGGAAAACAAGTCCGGGGAAACGGAGATTTTAAGTGCCCTGCACCAGATGTGGTCCGGTTTCGAAATTGCCGGGGTGGCGCTGACTGATATGTATATCTGGCGCTGGATGTATGACAATCCCGATGCCGGACCCGAAGCGCTGAAGGAGAACACCATCCGCATTGCCAAAGATGTCTGGAACCGTTATTTTGCCCCGGTGATGGGACAAAAAGACAAAGAACTGCTGGCCATCTATTCCCATATTGTGGATGGCGGCATGTACACGCCCGATTACCCGATCGGCCACATTATTTCTTTTCAAATTGAGCAGTATTTGAAAAACCGCCCGCTGGCGACGGAAATGGAACGCATGTGCAAGCTGGGGCGGCTCTCTCCGCAGGTATGGATGCAGCAGGCGGTAGGCGAAAAAATTACCGCCAAACCCATGATCGAAGCCGCCGAAAAGGCGGTAAAGCAGATTAGCGGATAGACAGGCATTAATTTCAGTTATAAGTTTCCTGTAATAAAATGAGCCCCGTCTTTTATGGCGGGGTTTTATTTTTGGGAATCATGGTTCGATAAACTCACCATAACAAACTGAGCAACCATATGTCACCCTGAGCCTGTCGAAGGGGTGTCTGTCGAAGGGTTGCTGAAGGATGATCTGTAAATGCACGATTATTTCTTTCTTTTTCCCGCCGCATTTTGCCAGGCGCCAACCTTCCTGCTCAATCGAAAAAATGAATGAAAACCTGTTTTCTCTTTTGTTTTACTCTTGAAATGAATACCATTTTTCGATAGATTGCGCACCGCTTTTATGGTTCTAATCTGAAGGAGTTGTTATGACAATTGCACCCAAAAATATGGCTATCATGGTTGGCGGCGGACCGGCACCCGGTATTAACAGCGTGATCAGCGCAGCGACGATCCGCAGTAATATCGAAGGTGTGGAATGCATCGGCATTAAGGATGGGTTTAAATGGATCATGCAGGGAGATATTTCCCATATTAAACGATTGACCATCGAAAACGTCAGCCGGATTCACTTCCGCGGCGGATCTTACATCGGCATTGCCCGCGACAATCCTACCCAGGATAAGCGATATCTGGAAAATGTGGTCACTTCCCTGCTGCGCTTGAATGTAGACAAACTGATCACCATTGGCGGAGATGACACCGCTTACAGCGCCATGAAAGTGGAGGAAATGGCCGACGGGCGCATCAAAGTGGTGCACGTTCCGAAAACGATTGATAATGATCTGGACCTTCCCCACGGGCTCAGCACATTTGGTTTCCAGACCGCCCGTCATATCGGGGTCAATATTATCAAGAATCTGATGGTGGACGCCCAGACCACTTCCCGCTGGTATTTTGTGGTATCCATGGGTCGCAAAGCCGGTCATCTGGCAATGGGTATCGGCAAAGCCGCCGGCGCAACGCTGTCCATGATTCCGGAGGAATTCCCGGAGGAAAAAATCCGCTTATCCAAACTGGTGGATATTCTGGTCGGCGCCATCATCAAACGGCTCAGCTATGGGCGTCCTGATGGTGTGGCGGTGCTGGCGGAAGGGCTGGTGGAACGGCTGGACCCGCAGGACCTGGAAGTGCTGCTGAATGTGGAGCGGGATGCTCACAATAATATCCGCCTGGCGGAGGTGAATTTCGGCGAAATCCTCAAATATCATGTGCAGGATGAGCTGAAAAAGTTCAACATTAAAAGCACCATTGTGGCGAAGAATATCGGGTATGAACTGCGCTGTGCGGACCCGATTCCTTTTGATATGGAATATACCCGCGATCTTGGGTATTGTGCGGCCCAGTTTCTGCTGGATGGCGGTAATGGGGCAATGATTTCCATTCAGGAAGGCTGCTTTATGCCCATGTTCTTTGAAGAAATTATCGATCCCAAAACTAAACGCACCCGGGTGCGGATGGTGGATACCCAGTCGGAATATTATCAGGTCGCACGACGGTATATGCTGCGTTTAACGTCCGAAGATTTCAACGATCCGCACGAGCTGGCTAAATACGCCGCCACTGCCGGTATCAGTCTGGAAGATTTCAAAAAACGCTTTTATTATATTGCTGAATCCGATATCTGGAAAATGCCGGATTTAAACCCGCAGCGGTTTAAGCGCAATGCCAAAGTTAAAAATAACAGCAATAATAACGAGTCCGAAAAAACTGAAAAGACAGAGAAGTCGGGTAAAAAGGCAAGCGGGAAAACCCAATCCTGAAAACAACCGTGCAGGGGGTGAGCTTGAGATTTTTTATGGAATTGCAGGAAGCTGCCGCAACCCAAAACAGGGATTTTGTCTGACCGGATGATTTCAGAAATTGGCAGTTAAAACAAAAATGCCCCGTACCGGGGCAGAAGTAAAATGGAATTTTTGGATTAGCAGATTAATTATACGATGTCTTTTTCGTAGCGTTCGCAGGTATCGTCAAGTGCAACTTCCAGATTGCGCAACTGGCATTTATAATAAAAATCTTCCACTTCCGCTTTGTTCTCACTCATATGAATAAAAGAAAGACGGTGTTTGCAGAACTGGCAGGTTTTGGGGATGTCCTGTTTTTTGGGTTTGGCTGAACTGAAAACACCCAGCCGGTAGAAAAAGCGGGAAATGGTTTCCATGTAGAAAGAGATTTGCTGCAATACCTGTTTAATACGCAATAACAGCAGAATATGCAGAATGGTGAAAAAAGCCAGAGCCCCGATTAAGATGCCCACGGCTACCGGATTATTTATGAGATCAATCATTTTCTTTCCCCACGATTAGATTTTTTATATACCGCCGAAGGCTGTTTTGAGTTCAAAAGAAAATTTATAATTTTATTTTCGTCCGTTGCCCGGAAATAATTAGAAAATTATTCAACTGCATAGGAGGGATTATCTGTAATCCTTCTATTTTATTGATTTCAGCGGAATAAAGGAATCACAAATCCGAGCCCCCCGGTGAGGTAAAAGCCTGAAAAATCGTAGTAGGTTTCTGTAATATGATTATTGCGGGTGTAGGCATTCAACTGGTTATTCAGGTTTTCGTAAACCTGCAGTTTACCCTCCATCTGGTCCATGTTGGCGTGGCGGTACCCCGCTTCTGTGGTTAAATAAAAGAGGGTTGTGATGCGGAAATGCAGTCCGGCGCAAAAATAAGCGGTAAGATTATTACTGGAAAAATCACTGCGGTCATTCACCTCATTCCCGTAACCGCTGTACTGCAGGGTGGATTCAGTCCAGCCAAAACCCAGGCCGGCAGCACCTCCCATATAAGGATTTAACCGCTTCCAGCTTGAATAATTCCAAAAATAATGCAGCCCGATACTGAATTCGAAATAAGTGACCTGCCTGTCGAAATGATAGTTCAGCATACCCGGATCCAGCCGGTCCGCCGATGTTTTATCCGAAAGGTAAAAACTGGCGACATTCAGGAAATAATCATCTTCCCACCGGTATTCCGCCATAATCCCCCAGCCGGTGTTGCCGTTTAATTCTTCGGGAAAAGGGAGCGGCTGCTGGGTAATTTGCCGCAGCAGACCGATACGGTTTTGCATGCTCTCATTTACATCATTCATGCGCAGGGTGGCATATCCGAAATAGGGTTTCAGCGAGATGCTCTGAGCGCCTGCCGTATGAATGCTGATGCAGAAAACTATTAAAAAAACACCGGTCAGTAGTTTCATAACAGATTCCAGATTGTAAAAGGGAGTTGTTACTGGGGCAAAAAGAGCTGGCTGAACAGGTTTACATACATTGCCACAATAATAATTAATTCCAGTGTTATGGCGCTGATAAAGGCGATGATGCCCCGCCGCAGGTATTTACTTTTATAAGCGTTAATATAGCCAATGGAATAAATACTGTCGGCAAAAGCCTCATAAATGGCATCCGGTTTATCCAGGAAAAGATTTAAATGCTCAGCATATTCGCCGGAGTTTTTAAACTGCACAATGCCGCCGAAAAAGGTGGGATTTATCAGTTTCTTTTCGGATGCGCTGATTTGAACATTCTTTATCCGGGGCGAAATAACCAGCAGCATGGAGAGAATTGTGATCAGTGCGGAGATAAAAAATAAAAACACGAAAAAAATTACCAGAAAACTTTTAGGGATTCGGGTGTAGTGCACAATAAAAAATACCATAAAAACACCCAGCACGGACAGCAGTGTAAATGCTTTCTGATCAGACCGCTGCAGTATCTGCTGTTCGCTGGTGAGAATATGAAACAGCACCCTGAATTTGTCATCCGCCATTTACAAATCTCCTGCGCCTGTTCTCTTTTTTATTCGTACTCTTCATTAATATAATTGGGGTGCAGATAATAGTCTCCGAAACCGGACTGATCCACAAATAAAAATTCCTTCCTTACATCATAGTAGCGCCATATTTCGTATGGCATGGTATCAATTTCGAAGGGGTGGCGTTCGACATCATCGGGTTCGCCGAATTTAATGAAAATACGGCCCATATCCGTTTCCCAGCCCTGCCGGTTAAGAGTGGAAAAAACCTGATTGGCGTAATTTACCCGACGGTAGTATTCATCCATCAATTCGTTTTTACGGGTTTCGGGATTGGGGTCCATCCTTTCCCAGAACCGCTCAAAATAGGCAAGTTTTTCCGCATACGGCTGCTTTAAAGCCCAGCGGATCGAATCCGCTTCCATCATATAATCCATCTGGCGCAATGCTTTATCCAGATCCCTTGGCGATTCCGGATTGGTCGTCCAGAAGAACGAGAACATCTTGCTGTTTTTTATCTTTTTATTCTTATAAGTGCCGGTGACTTCCAGCCGGTAGCGGCTCTGGCTGAATTGCTGGCGGTTGATGCGAATATAGTTTTCATTTTCTTTGCCGGTATTCACCAGTGGGTATTGATTAAAATGAGTGACTGCTCCCGCTGTATTCCGGATGGTGTA
>JBAPTX010000493.1:0-3400 GCA_049282375.1 Calditrichia bacterium | reverse complement strand
AATCCCGGCAGCGGTATATTTATCTCCAGCGGAGACAGTCTTATTACCCGCACCACCCCTTCGGATGGCATAATATCGGCACTTTACCGCACCAGCTATTCCACAGCAGTCGGCAGCGATATCATTGAAATCAGCAGCCCCGGGGCTGCCGCGCTGCAATACACAATTGATTTACAGCCGGACAGTGTGGCCTCTTACAGTTTAAGCGATTCCGCCGGAATTTACCAGTATGCAGCGGGAGATACCTTCACCTTACAGATTCAGGCATTTGACGCACACAATAATCCGGTAACCAATACAAACCGTCCGGTAACGCTTCAAAATGCACCCGGCCTGCTGATTCACAGCAGTAATCCGGTCCAGTTAACCGGCGGCACTGCCAGATTTCATGTCAGCGATACCCTGCAGCAAAACGGGTTAATATTGCGGGTGATTGATAATTTCAACCTGAGCGGCAATTCGGCTCCATTTAATATTACTGCCGGAAATCTGGCTCATCTTCAAATGCGGACGGAAGCTGGAAATCTGGGTCAGGCGGCCAGTGACAGCAGCTTTAATCTGCAGACCGGGCAGACGCTGACCCTGTTTGCTGCCGGATACGACCGTTTCGGCAATTATGTGGGAGATATTTCAGCAGCTCACTGGAGCGATGACGGTGAACTCTCGCTGAACAAGACGGGTGCACGGCTGCAATATACGCCCGTAAATTATGGCATTTCGGGCCGAATCCTGCTGGAATATCCGCCGGATCCTTCCGTAGCGCCGGACAGCAGCGGCATGGTAACGGTGATTTCCGGCGCGATTGACCGCGTAAAAATAGTTTTGGATTCTCTGGGGCAGAATGAACTGAATGACCTGGTGCTAACCGCCGGTCAGGATATCCGTCTTTATGCTGCGGGATATGATCAGTTCGGCAACTATATCCGCCCCGTTCCTGCCGATTGGCAGGTGGTGCCGGATTCGCTGGGAATTTTCGACAATGCAGCAGCGGACAGCAGTGTTCAGTTTACCGCTGATAAATTCGGGGACGGGACCATTCGCATCACCTACGGAGGTCTGACCGATGTTTCAGGGTTGATATCCGTCCGCAAAGGCAGTGCCCGTTATGTGGTAATCCGCACCGAAGCAAATGGCGGCGGCCGGCCCTATCACTTCCCGGATACGCTGTTAACCGGTGAAACACGCACCCTGTATGCCGCTCATTACGATACCATGGGAAATTACATCGGCGACCAGTTGACAAACTGGGATACTTTAAATGTATCCGGCGCCGGAATCGGTGGTGTGCCCGCCGGACCCGCCACCCGCATTACCATTTCACCCCAGTTGCCCGGGCAAGGATTTATCACCGCCCAGTCTGCTGCACCGGCGGTCCGCCCGGACACCACCGGCCTTATCCGCGTGCTGTCCGGAGAAGTAGATCACATTGTAATTCAGGATAGTCCCGGTTCAGCGGGTAATGAAGTCATTACAGATACACTGGCGGCCGGCGACTCCCTGCAGCTTTATGCCGCAGCATACGACCGCTTTGATAATTATCTGGGAACGGTAAGTGCGGACTGGTCATTTCTGGGAGACCATATCGGCTTTTTCTCCGATTCCTCCAATATTGATGCGGTTACATTTTATGCCCGCTCGGCCGGCACCGCTGTTATTACTGCAATTGATCCCGCCGATAACCTGCAGGACCAGACCGCAAGTATCAGGGTAGTCCCGGGTATCGTGGATACTTTAAAAAGAATCAGCGAAACCAATAATCAAATCGGTATTGTTGGCCAGTACCTGCCGCTGCCTGTCCGGGTAAATGTAGTGGATGCATTTGGAAATCCGGTGCCGGGAGCTCCCATCCGCTGGCTGCCCCTGGATGGCGGTGTAGTGGAAGATACACTGGTATTCAGCAATTCGGTTGGCATTGCGGAAACCCGCTGGCGGCTGCACGATACCACTTCGGTAGATTTGCTGGCCGCATATGTAAAGGGACAAGCCGGTGTGGATACTGTTTATTTTCAGGCATTTCCCAATCCCTCCTCCCAGTTAACCATGGCTGCGGTATCTGCCACAACTCTTCCGCCTCAGCCGATTCTTTCCACGGTTGGCCCCATTCGGGTGCGCATCCGGGACAGTAACAATAATAATGTGCAGGGGGCTGCGGTCAGTTTTGCGGTCAGCCAGCATCCTGCCGGTTCTTTGCACGAATTAACCACCCAGATTGACACCACCGATGCACAGGGAATTGCCGAAACTTACCTGATCCTCGGTAATAAACTGGGCACGTATAAGGTCACGGCTTTTGCCAATGCCACCCCCAGTACCATTCTGTTTTCCGCTTCCGCGAATCAGCCCGGCCCTGCTGACACGCTTGTTATTCTTTCGCAAAAAAATCCGGTGGATACCGTCGGGCAAACCCTGGCGGATTCCGTTCGTGTAAAGTTGATGGATGAACACGGCAATCCCATTGCCGGCAGAACGCTCTTTTTTGATGTCTTCGGCGGTAGCGTAAATCCCGCAACGGCAGTGACCAGTACAGATGGCAGGGCTGCCGCGAGCTGGACGCTGGATACCTCCGTCGGCAAAGATTCCCTGCGGGTCCGGCTGCAGGATTTCTCGGTAGTTTCCGATACGCTGGTGGCAACAACTGTTCATGATGCACCTTCCATTGTGGATCTGGTTTCTGTTCGCGATGTCACGCATGACTCCCTCTCTGCCATTCCCGGCAGTGCCATTCCTTTTATAGTGAAGGTTACTGATCAGTTTGGAAATCCGATTCCGAATATTCTGGTGAATTCTGAAATTGTACAGGGACCGAATGCCGTTCTGGCCACCACCAGCGGGCATACCACTACAGAAGGGCTGATTATAAATACCATTCAAATAGATGATAATCTGGATGAAACCATTTTTCGCACTTACATCAGCGGTGTGGATACGGCAATGGGCCATCTTTTCAGGCTCCGTTATATACCCGGCAGCCTGAGTCCTTTGGCGGCGCCGCGCGGCGAACCCCTTGCCTTTTCTCTGCAGATTTTTAATCCGGGGCCTTATCCAGTTGTACTGGATACCACCGGGCTGGAAAGCCGCCTGCGCTTTTCAGACGGAATTAATAATTACCGGGCCGGACTGCTTACCCCGCAAATCTCCGCATCGGGTGCCCAGACGCTGCAGTTCGAAACCACTTTGCTGGACTCGGAATTTCTGATCGCCAATTTTACGCCGGAAGTTGTTTTAAGCGGCGCCGGCAATGATCAATTGCTGCGGGGGACCCTTACCACCGCACCTGACATCTTCAGTATCGAAGAAGTAGACCTGGTTTCAGTGGTTGCCGCCGTCAACAGAATTGTGCGGGGTGATTCCGTCTTAATTGAAATGACTTTGAATAATAAAGGCAGACAGTATGTTCTGG
>JBAPTX010000492.1:0-14752 GCA_049282375.1 Calditrichia bacterium | reverse complement strand
TCTGCGGTCAAAGGTATTATTTTCTGTGAACCACAAACAATTCCGTAAACAAGGAAAACAGCAGTGACAATCAGCTTTAACCTGTACATCAAAACTCCCAAGCTAATTGCCGAAAAGAAAGAACTTTTGAGCCGGTAAACAAGCGCTTTCCAAAATAACAAGGGAAAGCAGACGAGGGATAATTTTACTTTATTTACAGGTTTACTGTATAAAAACACAGGGGCGCCTGATGGCGCCCCTGTGCGGAGTTGGGAGGGAGGTTTGACCTTTTCAGGTCGTTTTCAACTTAACAGATGCAGCAGGGTTTGTCAAGTATTTTTTTCCCGATAATCTTTAAGGACTCTCTTCCGGGATAAATAATTATAAGGTTCTAATTAAAAAATAAGGTGTAGAGAAGCCCGCTGAGAAGCACATAGGAGACGCCCAGGGTAATGTCTGAATAGCGGTCAAATTTGCGGGTTTCATCCCAATATTTATTCATTAAAGCCGGATTACTGGTGGCGGAATACCGATTATATTTGTCATCCGCCACATTCTTAATATAAAATGCCAGCCAGTGGGTGGCAACGGTTCCGGTCAGAAATAGGAATTTGGTCCTCAGTTTTGTATGCATCAGTTTATGAGTAAAATTTGCGGATTTGTCCGTTGCAATATCCGGATCCAGAGGCTGCAGTGTTAACAAAACAGGTGAATGGCTGTTCAAAGTAAATTGTCTGGACTGATAGCCCTTTTTTTCCAGCCGGAATTCCTTACCCTGGTTGTTTTCGAAAGGGATTGTCAGAGGGGTGCGGCCTAATTCGCTATGGTTATGCATCAGGCTGGCATTGTAGGGAACGCTGTTAATTTTAACCGGATGAGGGAAGCGAATATGAATGGTGGTGTCGTGGCCGCTTTTTATGGAAAATTCTTTAACAATATTCTGAATGTTCCAAAGTCCGGTAAAAGGGGAAAGCACTTCCAGACGGTGATTACCCGGTTGAACCGGATACTGCCGCAGCGGCGAAGTTCCCACCAGCACCGAATCCAACCGCACCCGGACCCCCGGTGGTGTGGTATTAAGGGTGATCACTGCCATGTCCTCTGCGGATGCCGTTAAGACCGTCAGACATATAAATGCAAGAATAAATCCTTTCATGGTAATTCACCTTCCGAACCGGCCAGACTTTCTGTCTGCAGACAGAAAACCCGGTTATTAGCGGTTTGTATGTAAATTCGTCCTTTATAAATCAGTGGAGAAGCTTTTATGGGTTTGTCGAATTCCTGCCGGTAAACCAGTTCCCCGGTATCGCGGGTAAGCACATAAAAAGACTTATCCCAGGAGCCGACATATAAAAATTCCGGAGCTGCCAGCGGGGCTGAATTAACGATCCCTTTTGTGACAAACTGCCATTGAACGGTTCCGGTATCTGCGTTCAGGGAGAAGACTTTGTGATTATTGTTTCCGAAGTAAATATTTTCTTCAAAATAGGAGGGATTGCCATAAACCGAACCGCCGCTGGTAAACTGCCATAAAACCGCTCCGTCATTCAAATCCAAGGCATAGAGAATGCCGGCTGTGGTGCCTATAAAAACTTTATCATCGGCTATCAGCGGCCCCCCGTAAATATTACCCTCCAATTGGGTTTTCCAGAGAACACTGCCTGAGGAGGTATTCAGTGCAAAGCACAAACCTGCAATATTTCCACTGATAATACGGTCCCCGGACCGGGCCGGAATACTGTAAATGGCGTCGCCACTCTCGAATTTCCATTTGTCGTCACCATCGGATGCATCCACACAATAAAAGGTTCCGTTATTTCCGCCGACAAATAATTGCTTGTTATAAATTAGAGGGCTGGTATTCAACTGTGGAAGTTTTTTTTCCCACACATGTTTCATGGCGTTCAAATCCAGGGCGCCCAGCGTTTTATCCCCGAGATTGGCAGTGTAATACAGGATATTTTTGGAAATTTCCGGCGCATGCAGAATCCCCGGAGCAATCCCACCGTCACCGATTTTTGCCCCGGTTTTGCTGTCGGTTATGCCAAGAACCCCGCTTAAAAGTGTATAAATCAGAAAATCCTGCACTGCCAGCGGCTGGTCGGTAATAACCGAGCGGATCTTTTTATCCCATAGGATTTGATAAGGGGGCGAAACATCTCTCTGCACTGAATTGTGGCGCTGCTGCGAGCCAAAAACAGTGAGCCAGTTCTGTTCATCCTTAAAAGCATTGGAGGGGATATCCAGTTTAACCAGCCCGGTGCAGGTGAGTAAAAAGGACACCATTCCCAATAAAATCAGGTGCAGATATTTTTTTAAAATTGCATTCATCTAAAAATCCCAACCGAAAAAGAACTGGGTAAACCAGCTGTTGCTGACTTCTTTAAAATCAGTTCTGCGGCCGATATCGAGCCGCAGCACCAGAAAACCGCCAAGATTCATTCGGAATCCGAATCCGAAACTGCCGATCAGGTCATTCCACTGATCATTCCAGGCATTCCCCGCATCAAAAAAGAGGGCGCCGCGGATGGCGCGGAAACCGATTCCGCCGAAAGGAAATTTAACACCCAACTGATCTATAAAAGGGAACCGGATTTCGTGCGACATAAAAGCAATTTTTTCGCCGCGAATGGACCAGCGGCGGTATCCGCGCAGGTCCCAGCTCCCGCCCAGATAAAACCAGCGGGTTTCCTTCCCTTCATTATACAGGGTCATTACCCGCACTGCATAGGTAAAGGCGGGCGTTAAGCGGAAATACTGCCGCAGATCAATCATCAGCGTATAGTAATTCACATTGGACCAGCGCAAATCGTAGGTGTTTCCGATGGTGAAATTATAGCGGTGACCTTCAATGGGGCCGGTGTAATACCAGATGGAATTATCGGAAACAAAGCTGAGCCAGTTGGAAGTGAGAATGGCATAACGGCGGCGTAAACCGATTACATCTTTATCGGAATAGCTCAAACTGGTGTTGAATTCCAGCCGGTTAAACTGGGAAAAAGGATAGCTCAGGGTAAATGAGCCGCCGACCCGGTCTTCATAGAAAAAACCATCCTTATAATTATAATAGCGTCCGGCAAAGCGGAATAACCCGTAGCCATAGTTAATACGTTTGGCCAGCGATACTTTGGAAAGAGCCAGATTGAAACTTTTCAGAAAATCGCCGCGGCTTTGTGAATTATTATAAACCAGGAGATAATACTGGTCATTGCCCAGTATATCGGTAAAAGCCAGAAGTGCGCCGCCGGTGGTGCCCCAGAAGGGGTCCTGGCTGACCTGCGTCTGGGCAATATCCAGATCATATTTTTTGCTGTACTGCAGCCGGCTGTGCACTTTGCTGCCGCTTAAGCGCTTGAACTGCCATTTACGGTGCCCCCGGAGCTGCTGATTCTGGGCGACAACAACCGCGGAATCCACTTTTTCATTCACTTTATCCATCAGGCGGATTTGGAAGCTGTTGTTTTCATATGCTGTAAAAAGAAGCCTGTTCGTGCCGGCCCATTCGGGGTCGAAAGCAGCGTTGGCAAACCGGGATATTTGTTTTAAGGTAACCTGCTGATAGGCTTCCGGGTGCCATTCCGATATGGCGGAAAGGTCTGCCGTCCAGAGGTTCAGGGCGGAATCCCGATCGGAGGTGAATGTGATAAAGCGTCCGTCCGGGGACCATTCGGGCGTGTTGTCCTGATGCAGCCCCGCCGTCAGATAATAGATCATCTGGCTTTCCAGATCATCTACAAAAAGGTTGTATTTCCATTGTTTGCCAAACTGGGTGCGGTCGGATGAAAAAACAAGTTTGCTGCCGTCAGGTGAAAAAGAGGGGGCGCGGTCTTCATAAAAATCGCTGGTCAACCGGACCAGTTGCTCCGTTTGCAGATTTAAAATATACAGGTCCTGCTTGCCGCCAAAATCAACGCCGGTAAAGGCAACACTTTCATTATCCGGCGAAAAAACGGGCGACGAGATGCTGACGATATCCCGCCATTGATAGCGCTTAACCGTGCGGCGTTCCGGAATATGGTAAATGTAGAGGGCGTCATTTTCCTTGCTTTTTGCCACAAAGACCAGATTGCCGCTGGAATCCACATCGATTTTGCTGGAAAAAATATGAAATGATTCAAACCGGGAAGTGCGCTCACCCTTCACCAGCACCTCCAGTTCTTCCCTGTCTTTTTTCTTCAAAGGCTTCAGGTCTGTCATATAGATATTGGAATAGCCGGAGCGGTTACCGACAAAAACCACTTTTTCATTGCCATCGGCATCGCGGTAGTAGGCAGGTTTAAAATTGTAGCCGTCCCGCACAACCGTTCCGGTAACCATTTTGGAGAGATCATGGTTCTCCAGCAGCGGGTAATATTCCTTTTTCAGTGAATAAAGCCATTCATCATCAAACTCTTTATAGGACATGCCGACTACGTGTTCAAATACCTGCGAAAAGCGGCCGTACTTCCAGATATTTTCCAGCAGCAGCAGAATTTTCTCTTCGCCGTAATGGTCGGCAATAAACTGCATGATGGACTGGCCTTCTTTGTACATCATAAAAGACCCGTAAATGCGGTACATCTGGGAAAGGGGGACAACATAGTTATTCAGCACCGCATCTTTCATTACCATTTCCGCCTGTGCATCCCACTCACTGCTCCAGTATTCAGCAAGCCCTTCCACAAACCAGAGCGGCGGATAGGTGCCTTCGAAGCGGGCGTGTTCCTTGTTCACAAAATAGACTTTGCTGTGCATGAAAACATGGACCAGCTCATGGTAAATAACTTTGCGGAACTGATTAATATTGCCGTCGCTGGGAATGACCACCCGCCCCTTCATGAATTCAAAAAATCCGCCCACCCCCTCGGGGATAAAGGACGGGGTAACGTTGGTCTGCTGAAAATGCAGGTGCGAGCTGTAAAAAATCAGCGGGATACGGTGGTTGATGGTAAAATTGAATTTATTCTCCAGATAGGTGTAGGCCTCTTCGGCAAAATTAGCCCCCTGCTCGGCAAGCTCTTCCATTTCCGGGTAGTAGTAGATATCAAAATGGTCTGTTTTCAGCACGTGCCAGTCAAAATCGGTGTACTGTACCTTGTTGCGTCCGAAATAAAACCACTGGGCACCGGCGGGCGCTGCCGGAAGCAGCAATAAACAGAAAAGAAAAAGAAGAAAAGTGTGATTTGAAATTTTGGAAATCATTATAAAACCAGAATATTTTTTGAGGTTTTTTCCGATGCCCCAAGCTGTTATGCACCCTGCGGGCACCATTACTTTTGAATATAAAGCCCGCCCCCGGTGATTAAAAGAGTAAAGTCCGGAAGCCGTTCCCCTGTTTGGAATTCGGGCGGAATTTGCTGGTGATTATTTCAGTATCAGACCGCCTGCCATCTAAAAATCAACTTGATCCGGTTTTTCAGCCTGTGTAAATAAAGCCCTGATGCGCAGTTTTCAGCTTCAGTAAAAATGAAAAAAGACCTAACTTAAAGGGGGAAAAATGAGCCTGAACGGAAAAACAGCGGTTATTACCGGCGGTGGTCAGGGTATCGGTAAGGCCATTGCCGCAAACTTTCTGGAACAGGGGATGAAGGTGGTAATCGGTGAAGTGGATGCCGAAGCGGGGCAGGAAACTGAGCGGGAATTCAGCAGCCGGGGAAAAATCCTTTTCGTTAAGTGCGACGTGAGCCGGGAAGAGGAAGTAAAAAAACTGATTACCGAAACTGTAGAATTCGGCGGTGGAATTGATGTGCTGATTAATAATGCAGCTACAGCAGAAAACAAACCGCTGGAAGAGCTGACATTATCCGAGTGGGACAGGGTAATTGCGGTAAATCTGACCGGGGCTTTTCTCTGTGCTAAACATGCGGCGCCGCATTTACGAAATCAACGGGGCAGCATTGTTAACATTTCCTCCACCCGCGCCCTGATGTCGGAGGCGCACACCGAAGCGTACTCCGCCTCAAAAGGCGGTATTCTGGCGCTGACCCATGCCCTGGCAATCAGCCTGGGGCCGCAAATACGGGTGAACTGCATCAGCCCGGGATGGATTGAAACCAGCCGCTGGCAGAAAGCGGCAGAGCGCTCCGAACCGGAACTGCGGGAAGAAGACCATCAGCAGCACCCCGCCGGACGCGTGGGCAGGCCGCAGGATATTGCCGCTCTGGCCCGTTTCCTGATTTCTGCAGAAAGCGGATTCATTACCGGCGCGAACTTTATTGCAGACGGGGGAATGACCCGTAAAATGATTTATCTGGATTAAACCAAACTCCAAATGACCAAAAAAGAAATTACTTTTCGGGAATGCGGTTTGTTTGTGTTCTGTCAAACCGGAATTTTCTATAACTTTGGCTGTTCTCTCCCGTATGGTGAAAAGGTGAATGTTTACTCAAGTTAAAACTGCAACAGGAGAAAAAATGAATTCCTTCAAAAAATCCCGCCGCCTTTTTCTGATCAGCTTTATCATCATCTGTTTTGCATCTGTACAGGTGCCCTTCGCGGACGGCCTGAACATTCCAACCGCCCATTACGGCATCAGCTTTGGAAATTCAAAATACTTTAACGGCCTTCGCATTAATTTCAGTGACCGCAATGTGAAGCAGATTAACGGCATCAACATTACACTATGGCGTGCGCTGCATAACCAACAGGCAAAAGTACGGGGGATTTCCATTGGATTAATTGCGCCCGATGCCGGTTCTCTGCGCGGGATAAATATCGGTGGTTTGGGAGTTGCCGGCGATCAGGAAGTCTGCGGCTTTTCCGCCGGCCTGCTGGGGGTCGGTTCCGGCGGCCGTGTAAGAGGAATTGCCATGGGCGGACTGGGTGTAGGTGCGGGCGGCTCAATTACAGGTATCGTTTTCGGCGGCCTGGGAGCCGGCGCGGAGGGGAATGTAAAAGGAGTGGGAGTTGGGGGACTGGGAGTGGGTTCCAATGGCAATGTTGCCGGAATTATGATTGGCGGCCTGGGAGCCGGTGCGCAGGGAAACTTTACGGGCATCGGAATTGGTGGACTGGGCGTAGGTGCCGGTGGCGATATGACCGGTATTCTGTTTGGAGGGCTGGGCGCAGGATGCAGCGGCAATCTGAACGGGGTTGCCTTGGGCGGTCTGGGTGTCGGCGCCAGTGGCAATTTTAACGGACTGGGTGCAGGCCTGGTTGGTGTGGGTGCAGGCGGCAATATGACCGGTCTTTTTATCGGCGGCGTGGGCGTTGGGGCAAAGGGTTTAATGCGCGGTGTATTCAGCGGAGGTTTGGGGATTCGCAGCGAAAACGGGGAGGGGTTATTTCTGAGTCTGCTGCAGAATAAAATGCAGGTTTTTAAGGGAATGACCATTGCCGCAGGGATGAATGATATTTTACCGGATGGCAGGTTCAGCGGATTTGCCGCAGGCGCCTTTAACCGGGTACGGGGACGGCAGACCGGGATCAGCATCGGTATTTTAAATATTGCTCGTGAATTGAAAGGGCTGCAGATCGGGCTGATCAATTATGCAGGGGATAATCCCCCCGGGCTGAAGGTGCTGCCGGTGGTTAATTTTTAACCCGACGAGTTGTTCAACAAAATCCCGCCGGTTGGCGGCGGGATATTAAACTTTATACCTTTTTTCTTCTAAACTTCGCCGGCAACAGGTTCTCCGGTGCCCCGCCTGCGGGCAAGCCAACTGCGCATCTTTAAGGAAGTCTGCTCAAATACCACATACATTATGGGAATGATAAAAAGCGTCAGCAGGGTGCTGGTGGTCAGGCCGCCGATAACCGCCCGGGCCAGCGGCGCCCAGTTTTCCGATCCCGAACCCAGCTCAAGTGCCAGCGGCACCATTCCCAGAATGGTTGTGGCAGCGGTCATCAGCACCGGGCGCATACGGACCTGCCCTCCGGTTTCAGCCGCATCATACAGAGTCATTCCCTGGCGGCGCAACTGATTAATGTAATCCACCAGCACAATTCCGTTATTCACCACAATTCCCGCCAGCATTACCAGTCCGACCAGCGCCATTACGCTGAGGGTGGTGCCGGTTAAAAACAGGGCCAGAAAAACACCGATTACCGAAAGCGGTACAGTGAACATAATGATCAGCGGATCGATCAGGGATTCGAACTGGGAAGCCATAATCATGTAAACCAGCAGAATGGCGGCAAAAAAAGCAATTCCCAGATAGAAAAATGATTCCTGCTGGTCTTCCGCAGCCCCGCCCACAATGATCTGAAAATCATTGGGAATGGCGGTTTCGCTCAGGATTTGGTCAATTTTGTCCCGGGCGCTGGAGAGGTCCAGTTTATACAGGTCAGCACCGACGGATACAAACCGCTCCTGATTTTCCCGAAAAATAGTTGTGGGGGCTTCGCCCTGTTCCACCCGGGCAACCTGCTCCAGATGCACCATTTTTCCGGTTACTGTTGGAATGAGCAGGTTCTGGATTGATTCTTTATTTTCCCGGAAGGGTTTATCCAGCCGAACCAGTATGTCGTATTCATCACCGCCTTCGCGGTAACGGGCCGCAACCCTGCCCTGTATGGCGGTAGAGATAATATCCGCCACCTGCAGTGTGCTTAGTTTCAGATCGTTCAGGCGCGGCCGCTCGGGAATAATACGCAGTTCCTGCCCGCCTTCTTTCATGTTGATGTCCACATCTACAAAACCGGGGATCTGTTCCATTTTAAACTTAAGTGAATCGGCAATCTGCCGCGCCAGTTTCAGGTCGTGGCCGAATAATTTCAGTTCGATCTGCCGCTGGCTTCCCATTACTCCCGGCTGAATAAACTGATAGGTAATTCCCGGAAGCTTATCCAGTTTTTCCCGCAGGGCATTTTCAATTTCGGCCTGACTGCGGGTGCGTTCCTCCATTGGCGTCAGGCGGATGCGCAGATTAATGGATTCGCTGCCGGAGCCGCCGAACATGGCGAATATTCCTTCGGCGGATCCGAACAGCACAAAGGTATCCGTTGCTTCCGGTATTTCCTGCTGTATAATTTTTTCAAGTTCCAGCACGGTCAGCCGGGTCTGATCCAGCGGAGTTCCCTTTTCGCGATTAATGGTCAGCGCAATAAAACCTTCATCCGAGCCCGGCAGGAATTCACCCCCAATAAACGGAATGAGCCCCAAAGATGCAATCAGCAGCAAGGCTGTTCCAAGCAGCACCCATTTTTTATGCTGCAGGGACCAATGAAGCGACCGGCTGTAGCGGTTGGTTAAACCGGTTAAACGTTTATCCACAAAATCTTTAAATCCTTTTAACCTTCGGTTTCTGGTTTCCGCATCTGTTTTCAGATAACGCGAGGAGAGCATTGGCACCAGTGTTAAAGCAATTATCAGTGAAGCAAAAAGGCTGAAGGTAATTGTAACCACCATATCATTAAACAATTCACCGGCAATTCCCGGAACAAACAAAACCGGAAAAAAGACCCCGATAGTGGTTAAGGTGGAAGCAGTAATGGCCATGCCTACTTCCGAAGCCCCCCTGTTTGCGGATTCGGCCAGCGGAATGCCGGACTCACGGTAACGGAAAATATTTTCCAGCACCACAATTGAATTGTCCACCAGCATCCCGATTGCCAGCGCCAGCCCGGCAATGGAGACAATATTCAGGGTCAGATTGGCGAGCATCATAACCGCAAAGGTGCTGATAATTGAAACCGGAATGGCCAGTCCCATGATGATGCTGCCGCGGATATTTCTCAGAAAGAGATAAATAATCAAAAAGGCCAGAATAAAGGCAATTAATCCGGTATTTCCCAGATTACTGACTGAGCGCATAATATACTCGGACTGATCATAAACAATCCGGATTTCGGTGCCTTCGGGCAAAAGCGCCTTAATGCCCTCCAGCGCTTCGCGGGCATTGCGGGCGGCCTGAACCGTATTGGCATCCGACTGCTTAAAGAGCCTTAAATAAACCGATTGTTTGTAATTGGCCCGCACATCGCCGATAACTTCTTCGTAGCCGTCCTCCACAGCGGCAACATCTTTTAGAAGCAGGGGGCGGGTGTTCTCGTATTTCAGCACCACATTTTGTATTTCTTCAAGAGAATGATATTCGCTGAGAATGCGCAGACTGAAATTTGTGGTCGGTGTTTCAATCTTACCGGCAGGCAGCAGTCCGCCCTGTGACCGGATTGAATTTACAACGGCAGTTGGTGAAAGCTGGTGGGCGGCCAGTTTCACCGGATCCAGCCGGATGTTTACCTGGCGGGACAGACCGCCCTGTGTTTCCACACTTGCAATTCCATCCACCCGTTCCAGCAGCGGCTCCACCCGGTCTTCTCCCAGTTGGCGCAGTTCCGCCGGCCCCTGGTCATCGGAGATAAGCAGCAGAAACATAATTGGTGCCATAGAAGGATCGAAAGCAAAAGTAAGCGGCTCGGTGGCTTCTTCCGGCAGCAGGTCCCGTACAAAATCAACCCGTTTGCGGACATCGGCTTCCGCCTTGTCAATATCCGTTCCCCAGTCGAATTCCAGCATCGTCAGGGCAACGCCCTGCGATACCTGCGAGGAAACTTTTTTCACATTTTTTGTGGCCGAGACGGCTTCTTCCAGGGGACGGGCAATCAGGTTTTCCATGTCCTCCGGACCAACACCGGAGTACTGGGTTATAATGCCGATTACCGGAAAATCAATTTCGGGGAAAAGATCCACCTTTAACTGGGAAAAGGAAAAGAGTGCAAATCCTATAATGATTAAATACATCATTGTGAGCGTAACCTGCTTGGAAATAGAAAAATTTACCAGTTTCATTTATTCCTCAAAATTTCAAATATGCTCTTTTTTAAAAACCTTTTATTTTGAAAATCCCGTTCATCCTGTTAAAAATAATTAGACAGAATTCCGCCTTTATTCAGAGATAACTTCCACTTCTTCATCATTTTTCACAATGCGCTGCCCCACTACGATGACTTCATCTCCGGACCGCAGTCCTTCGGTAACTTCGATACGGTCTCCGGCCTCCAGCCCGGTTTTTATTGCAGTCATTTTTGCATGACTATCATTAACCACATATACAAAGTTGCTGGTCTCAGTATAAGTCTCGCCGGTAGCCGGATTCACTTTTACTTCCGTGCGGGTCAGCACCGAATTGTCCGGAACAACAAAGGTGCCGGTTTTATGGGCAATTTCGATATAAAATGTCCCGTACATTCCCGACTTAAGCAGCCGTTCGTCATTATTGAAAACAGCTTCGGCGCCAATAGTGCGGCTGACCGGATCAATAGCCGGGTCCAGTTGCTGCAGCCGGCCAGGGAAATTTTGTCCGGGAAACTGGCTGAACTCCGCAACCACCACCTGTCCGGCCTGAACTTTGTTCAGGTGAATGTCGGGAATATTCAACTTTGCCTTCATCAGCCGGGTACTGATTATTTTGGCGACCGGCTGCCCAACAGGAACAGTCTGCCCTTCATCAAAATAAAGGCTGCCCACCACCCCGTCAAAAGGTGCCCGGATATAGGTATTTTCCAGTTGTTCCAGGGACTGCTGCAGCATGGCACGGGACTGGGCAAGCCCGGCTTCAACTTCATCCCGGCTGGAACTGATTTTTTCCCACTGCTGCTGGCTGACGGCTTCTTCCTTATAGAGCCTTTCGTAACGCCGGTAATCCTGCAGCACCTGTTTGGAGCGGGCTTCAAGGGACTGCAAGGCCGCCCGGGCCTGGTTCACGCCTTGCTGATAAATCTGATTATCAAGGACTGCAATCAGATCGTTTTTCTGAACCTTTTCTCCCACCTTCCTGCGAATATCCACGATTTTTTCGGATACTTTACTGAAGACCATCGCATCGTTTTCGGCTTCCAGGCTGCCGGTCAACTCCAGGTAGCGGGAAATGCTGTCCGGTTCCACAGTGTAAACCCGGACCGGCACCGCTTTTTGTTCAGTCTGCTGCTGTTCCTTGCTGCAGGACAGCAATAAAAGAGTAATGATCAGAAAAAGTAAGGTGATCCTGGTTTTCATAGATTCTCCCAAAGATGCAGTCGTTAATTCCAGATTGTATTTAGTTTCCCCATGGCTTTAAGCAGCCGAAGCTGGGAAATGATATAATCAAAAATGCCCTGCTTTAAGCGGACCTGGCTGGTGGTAAAATTCAACTGAGTTCCCAGCACATCCACCTGGGTGCCGATGCCTTCGCTGTAGGTCAAATTGGAAAGCCGCAGCGCTTCACGGGATTCTGCGGTGGCATCCTGTAACGCAGATAAATTTCCGGCGGCATTGCGAAAGTTGAGATACTGGCTTTCCACTTCCAGCATTACCGACCGGCGAAACTGCTCATACTGCAGGTCCGCCTGCTTATTCTGTATGCGGGCCTGCTGATAGCTGATCGCCCGGGCGCCGCCTTCGAACAGGGGGAGCTGCAGGGAGATGGCTGCCGTTTTCGCCCGCGTGAAATCATCCGGCGCCACATTGCTTTCGTTCAACTGGGCCTGATGCTGCACATTGGCGGTGAAAACCACACTGGGAAGAAAGCGCGATACCGCGACCAGTTTCTGGTTTTGAACCGCCTTCCGCTGGTGAGCGGCACCCTGCAGGTCGGAGCGGGAAGCAAGGCCGATTTCCTGCAATTGGGCTGTTTCCATTCCGCTGAATTCCTGCAAAAAATCTTTAATTTGCAGACTGTCCAGTAAAATCAGGGAATCCTGCGGATCGATATTCAAAATGAATTTCAGGTTTTCCCCGGCCACTTTGCGGGCGTTGCGGGCGGAAGTGAGCTGGGGAAGAGCGGCGGAAAGGTTTGATTTGGCGCGCAGGTAATCCAGCCGGGATGCCGCCCCTTGCCTGTAAAACTTTTCCACCTGATTAAAATTGGCCCGGGCGGTTTCATACGCCTGCAGATTTACCTCAATCAGCGCCTGGGATAACATCAGATTAAAATAGGCTTCCAGAGCAGAGAGAACGGTGCTTTCTTCCTGAAACTGCAGTTGAGCCCGCAGGGATTTTTTTAAATTTTTCTGAATCCGCCAGTTGGCCAGCCGCGCCCCTCCGGTAAAAAGCGGGTATTGGAGCTGTAAAATATGGGAAAAGTTATAGGTCGTGCCGATTCGCAGGCGCTGCGGTCCCTGCGGAGTGGACAGCACAAATTCCGGCAATTCCAGATTTTTTTGTCCCTGAAAACGGTAGCTGAGCTCTGGCAGAAAATCCGCCAGCGCCTGCCATTCATTCAGCCGCTGATGCCGGTAATCCTGCTCCTGAATACTCAACTGCAGGTTATCGGCCCGGGTTTTATTCACCACCTCCGCCCAGGATAAACTGATAACCCGCGAGCCGCCGTTTTCAGCATAAAGCGGCCGGAGTAACAGCGGAATTAAAACGATGAGAAGCCATTTTTTCATAATTAAGCTCCGCTCTTGGGTTGAAGGAAAAGATGCTGTTTCCAGAACTGAAACAGTTTCTCCATATTTTCATCGCTCATGAGGTTTTTCTCCGATAAATAGAGATGGCGGAAAATCAGCTGGTTCAGCGTCCCGATCATGGTTACCGCCAATAATTCGGAATCGGTAGCGGGATCTATGATCATTTTTTGTTTCCCGGCTTCCAGGAAGTCAATCAATTGCCGGAAGAGGCCCGCTGCACGGGATTTCATCTGCTCGCGGATTCCATCCGGGAGGGAATAGATATTAAGCATCAGAAAGAAGCGGATAAAATGAGGATACTGTTTTACGTATTCCTGCCGCGCTTTTATTATTCCGAAGACCTGCTCCAGATAATCGCTTTTATTCAGTACATAGGTTTGTATCAGCTCCTGTCCCACCATAAAGGAGTGGGTGATCAGTTCATTCAGAAGCGTTTCTTTATCTTTGAAATAATAATAGAGGGTCGGTTTTCCAACACCGACAGATTCACAGATCTGCCGAATGGATACCCGGTCAAATCCTTCTTGTGCAAAAAGTTTTGCGGCCGTAAAAAAAATCCTGTTCCGGGTGTCCGGTTCGGGGCGCGATCCATTTAAATTCATATGCCTGTCCTTATTTTTAAAATACCTACCGACCGGTATAATACCGACCGGCCAGTATATAAAAAGAGGGATAAAAAGTCAAGTCGCATTATTTATTCTGTTATTCCGCAAAAATTCCCAATCATCTGTCGAAAAGATATTTCAGCCAAAGCAGCGGGTTCAAAGAGCTGACGGCCAATTTACTTCGCGCTTGCCCGCTCCCGGACGTTCCTCTAAATTCTTTTTTTTAATGAAACGAGAAGCGGAGAAATTATGAAATCAATTCTGGTGACCGGCGGCGCCGGTTTTATCGGCAGCAACTTTGTCCGATATATGGTAAATAAATATCCCGGTTACCGCATGATGGTGCTGGATGCCCTGACCTATGCCGGTAACCGGGAAAATCTGCAGGATTTGGAAGGGCGGATCAATTATTTGTTTTATCATGGCAATATCAGCGATAAAGCTGTTGTGGAAAATCTGGTGAGTAACTCAGATGTTATCATAAATTTTGCGGCGGAAACGCATGTGGACCGCTCTATTCTGGAAGCCGGCAGTTTTATTCAAACTGATGTGGTAGGTACGTTCACGCTGCTGGAAGCTGCCCGCAAATACCAGATTAAAAAATTTATCCAGATTTCCACCGATGAAGTTTATGGCTCGATTGAAGACGGTTCCTTCCGGGAAGACAATCCGCTGCAGCCAAACAGCCCCTATTCTGCCAGTAAAGCCGGCGGCGATCTGCAGGTGCGCGCCTATTATAAAACCTATGGGGTGCCGGTAGTCATTACCCGCAGTTCAAATAATTACGGGCCTTACCAGTATCCGGAAAAACTGATCCCGCTTTTCATCACCAATGCGATGGATGATCTGCCGCTGCC
>JBAPTX010000491.1:0-9065 GCA_049282375.1 Calditrichia bacterium | reverse complement strand
GCGAAATCCATTTCCATTCTGTAATTCATAATTCATCTGATAATAACCACTGTTCACCATTTTTATTATTCTCGCAACCAGCGGGTGGCCTTCCTCAACTAAAGCACTGATTTATCCCACCTCCGCCTTTTCATCGGAGATCATTTCTACGAGCTGAAGAGCCACCTGCGGAAGGGCAGGAACTTCGCGGATGGGGGCCGGTTCTTCCGGATTGTATTCTTTTTTAATCATCCTCAACGCCCGTCAATTAATATTTTCCAGCAGCAAATCCGTTAATTTCAACGCTGCTTTTTCATATACTTTCTGCCGCAGCAAAGCCAGTTCAACAGCATCCGGCTGCAGCGAAGGGTCGGCGGGATCGTAATCCAGCAACTGCCAGTCCCCTTTTTCCCCCTCCTCTACCGTTAATTCTTCCACCGCTTCCCAGTTGTTTTTTGCAGTATTAAACAGGCGAAACTCCAGTTTCAGACGGTGAATGGTGACGGGTGAATAAAAAAGGAAGGGAATGCGCCAGCCGGGTTTTACAAGGGTATTCTCGCTAATCAGCCGTCCGGTTACAATCCAGGCAAAACTGCTGTCGGCGAGGTTTTGCAGTCGAGCCAAATCGGGAAAGGCCGGAAGTGTATCCACCGGTACCATCAGGAATCCGCCGCTGTTTTCCAGTTCTCTTAACATCGTCCGGTCCCAATCCTCCGCCGGCGGTGCCAGATCGGAGCTGCTGAATGGCACCCATCCCAGTGGAGTGGCGTTTTCTATCAGTTTCCGGCTGCCGCCGCAGCCGCTTAGCAGCAGAAGCAACAAAATGGCTGCTGTTTTAATCGGCTTTGATTTCATACTGTTCATCAATTCTCATTATAAAAGCATAAATTTCCGCCACTGCCTGAAAAAGATTTTCAGGAACAGGCTGCTCCAATTCTCCTTTTTGCAGCATGCGGGCAAGCAGCGGACTCTTCAAAATGGGAATATCGTTTTCCCGCGCCAGGTGAAGAATCTTTTCCGCAGCCGCACCGCGCCCTTTGGCTGCCAGACAGGGAGCCTTATCCTGATGACGGCGGTATCGCAGAGCGGCGGCGGTTTTCGTTAAAGCCGGTTTTGTCAAGCTTGAGTTTTTCATTATTTACCGGAAAGCATCAGGTCTAATTTTTCCTTTATAGTCTGCGGCGTAAAGGGCTTAATGATGTAAGAATTTACCTTTGCCTTTAATGCTTCCAGAATATCCTGCTTCATGCCGCGGGTTGTGACCATTAAAATGGGAATACTGCCGAATTTTTCATCTGTGCGTACCGTTTTAACAAACTCCAGGCCGGACATGTTGGGCATGTTCCAGTCAGTGATAATGAAATCGGGCGTTTCGGTGTACATCTTCGCAAAGGCATCTTTTCCGTCTTCAGCTTCTACGAACTTGCTGAAACCCAGTGTGCGCAGCGTATTCAGTATAATCCTGCGCATGGTAATTGAGTCGTCCACCACCAGAATTTTCATGCTTGTATCCATTTAAAATCTCCTGAGTACTAATATTCAACTTTTGATATTCGGTTGTTTTGGGAAATAAAGCGAAATACAGCCGGCATCCTGCCGTTTCCGGGAATGAGGGCGGCGGCAGGTTTGTTTTTGTTTTGCACCATTTGCATCATAGCGGTTTATTCTCCGATTAAACTCAAAAACAATTTTGCCCGTTCAATCTCAAGATGCAGTTCAAGAATAAAACGGTCCATATCCAGTTTCCCGATGCGGGGATGTTTTTTCTTTAAAATTTTCCAGCCGGTATTATCCCGCAGAGATAATTTTTTATAATCACCGTCATAGCCGATTCCCCACAATTCGCATAATTGATCAGACAGGTGAATAACCGCCGTCAGAGTGGGGTTTTTCCGGGCATGCTGCGGGGTATGATGAAAATATACCGCTTCAGTGATAGGCGCGGGAAAATTCCAGCTTTTCAGAAGCCAGCCGCCCAGGTCCGCGTGGGAACAATCCAATTTTTCCTTCTCAAGCTCAAGAATCGGACGGCCGCTCTGTTCGGACAACCGTAGTATTTCTTCAAATTCGGATGTAAAATACTGGTCCAGTATCATTTTACCGATATCGTGGATCAATGCGGCAACAAATTCTTCCCCTTCAAAATTAAGCCGGAGCTTTGCGGAGAGCGCCCGCGCAATCTGGCCGGTTCCGGCGCAGTGCAGCCAGAATTTTTCTCTTTCAAACAAGGAGTTGGGCTTGAATTTGGCAAAGGTGCTGTACAGACTAACTGACAGAACGATATTTGTTACTTCTTTTAATCCCAGCAGAATGATCGCTTTCCTGATATTTTCCACCCGCCCCGGATATCCCCACAGCGGTGAGTTGGATACTTTTAAAATTTTGGTGGTGATGCTGGCATCCCGTTCGATAATGGCGGCGATTTCCTTCATACTGCTGGAGGAGCTGCGCACCTTTTCAAGAATTTCTGGAATAACTGCCGGCAGAGTGGCAAGGTTTTCCACCCTGCGCAGCCGCTGTTCTATTTGGGGAGGTATTTCCTGCTGAATTCCCGAAGATATTATGCCCGTGTTCTCATCCTGAAATTTCATACATTCCTTTATCGGCAGTTCCCCGGATAGGGTTAAGCCATTATTCCCAAAAGCAAATTTGCAAGCAACGTGCCATTCGCCATAATAGCCGGATCAGTTCCTGCATCTGTTCAAATAAAGGGAAATTCCTGGAACGTCATTATTGAAATTGCAGGATTTTTCGTCAGAAGAAAACGGCTATTTCAACACCCGCCGGGAAATCGACAGATACAATGAGTGCAGCAGTGGTCTGTATAACATCTCTCCTTTGTGAAATCAGCGGCGGAGTTACGGGCCTGTTTAGAACCTCCTTTACGTAAGCTGGAAAAAAGCGGCCAAGGCACGGATGTGGCCGGAATTCCGATTACCTGAATTCTCAATTGGATTATCTCCCAGTCTTTCTTATTTTCAGCGGTGGAAGCAATGCCGTATTGAAAGACACATGGATCGCAGATATTTTATAAAAAGCATACCGCTGTTCGGATATCTTCTCCTTAAAGTTCAGAGCAGTTTTGGAAGCGCCATCCGCAGGCTGATATTCCCCCATGCCGCCAGCGGCGATATCTCGGTAAGCAGCGGCGGCGGCCCGGCCGTTAAGGTGCCCATCTGGCATGTCAATAATCTTGCCTATATTTCCAGTCTGCGGCTGGCCAAAAGTCTGGGATACCATACCTACCTGAATGAAGCCAAACGTAAAATCGTCCTGTATTTTCCCGATTATAAAATCGTGGTGACCGCCAATAATGCCTTTATTATTATTAATGAAGAAACCTATCAGATGGCCGCGCCGGCGCTCTGGGACAAAGGGGAAATTTATGTGCCGGTGCGCTATTTTGTGCCGCTGGTAAACCGCTATACCACCCTTCGCCTGGATTTTGATGCCAGGGAAGAAGTACTGCAGGTGAATAAAACAGGCGCCAATCTTACCCAAATCCGCATTGAAGAAAAAGATAACGGCACCCTGATCCGTATTCATACCCCGCATGATTTTAAAAAGGGAGAAGTAACCGCCGATATGCGGGCGGGCTGGCTGCATGTGGATTTTTACGGCGGCAAAGTGGATGAAGTCACCTTTAAAAAAACCCAGCCGCGGGGGCTGGTTCGCAAGGTTAAATCTTTCCAGTACGAGCAGTTGGCAAGTCTGGCCTTTTTACTGAAGGACACCCCCCATTCCACCGAGCTGGTTCTGAATCATTCCAAAAACGAAGTTCTGGTAGTACTTCGCACCCGCGATAATTTAACTGAGGATGAGCTTGCCGAACTGCGGGAGGAAGAAAACAGCAGCAAACCCTCCGAGGATGTGCGCAGACAACTGGAAGAGGAACGGCGCAAATGGCTGATTGACGTAGTGGTAATTGATGCCGGGCACGGCGGTAAAGATCCCGGAGCCATCGGATATGGCAAAACCAGGGAAAAGGATGTGGTGCTGGGAATTGCAAAAAAACTGGGGGAAATGATTAATAAAGAATTGCCGGGGGTAAAGGTTATTTATACCCGCTCGGGTGATCAGTTTATTCCTCTGCGGCGCCGCACCCAGATTGCCAATGAAAATAACGGGAAAGTTTTTATCAGCATCCACGCCAACAGCAACAGGAAGAAAAGTGTCAGCGGATTTGAGACCTATATTCTGGGTCCGCAGAAAGGCGAAATGGCCAAAAGCGTGGTTCTGAAAGAGAATGCTGTGATCAATTTTGAAGATTCCAGCAGCCGTCAGGGATATTCGGGTATCAATCAGATTCTGGCGACCATGGCCCAGAATGCATTTTCCCGCCAGAGCGAATATCTGGCCGCCCTTGTTCAGCAGGAATTAGACCGGAATTTACGTTCATTAAAAATTCCCAACCGCGGCGTTAAACAGGGCCCCTTTTGGGTGATGGTCGGCGCCAGTATGCCGAATATCCTGGTGGAAACCGGTTTCGTTTCCAATTCTTACGACTCCAAAATTCTTAAAACCGCCTCTCATCAATACAAAATAGCCGAAGGTATTTTCAAGGGATTGAAACGTTTCAAGCAGGATTATGAAAACGCCATCTGATCATTCCGCTTCAAATCAGCCGCAGGCATTTGATAACCGGCCCATCGGTGTGTTCGATTCCGGTGTGGGCGGATTAACTGTTGTAAAGCAACTGATCAGCCGCTGCCCTCACGAACAAATTGTCTATTTCGGAGATACCGCCCGCATTCCCTATGGCACAAAATCGGAAGAAACCGTGCGCCGCTTTTCCCTGGAAGATTCATTTTTTCTGCTGGACCAAAGCGTAAAAATGATAGTGGCGGCCTGTAATACCGCTTCGGCAGTGGCGGTGGATTTACTGACAGAAACATTACCGGTGCCGGTGATCGGCGTTATTCAGCCGGGAGCGGAGGCGGCAGTCCGCTACTCACAGAATCATAAAACAGGCGTCATCGGTACGGCGGGTACAATCCGCAGCGGCAGCTATCAGAAAGCGCTGCAGCAGCTAATGCCTGCACTCCGGGTTATTCCAAGGCCCTGCCCACTGTTTGTGCCGCTGGTGGAGGAGGGATGGATTGAAGATGACGCCACTTATCTGATTGCCCGCCGTTACCTGCAGCCGCTTCTGGAAAATAAAGTGGACACACTGATAATGGGCTGTACCCATTATCCTTTGCTTCAGCCGGTTCTTCAGAAAATAATGGGGCCGCAGGTAAAGCTGGTGGACAGCGGTGTGGAAACGGCACTGCAGGTCCGGCGGGTTCTCCGCAGCAACGGGTTGGAGGCAGACCCGCAGCAGAATCCTGAGCACCGTTTTTATTTAAGTGACATGCCTTATAAATTCCAGGAAATCGCCGAGCGTTTTCTTGAACGAACCATTCCTCATGTGCAGACTGTTAATTTTGATCAGTTCCTGGTTGAAAAAGGATCATTGTTCTGGAAAAAGTATCAAAAAGAAATCGAAAAAATTTATTAGTTTTCTGAAGCAAGTTGAATATTTTATGATGAGCCCCGGCAAATAAGGGCAGGAACAAACATAAGGCCGTTCCATTAAAGTTCAACATGAGCGAATGGCGGAGATTTTCAATGAAAAAATTATCCCGGTTTATTTTAATTATCCTGACGGTTTTATCCGGCAGCGTCTTTGCGCAATCCGCCGGCACCAACAGTTTTGAATTTCTGCGTACCCAGTACAGCCCCCGCGGGGCTGCTCTGGGCGGAAACCTGATCGCCATAAAAAATGATCCGCAGGCTTTGTTGTACAACCCGGCCTCGCTGGCGGGCAACACTGAATCTTTGTGGAGCATTGCCTATGTGGATCATTTGCTGGATTTTCAGGCCGGACATCTTTTTTTCGGTAAGCCGGTGAAGGGGATTGGAAATTTATATGCAGGTCTGATTTACCTGAATTTCGGCTCTTTTGATGAAACGGATGAATTCGGCCGTGCTACCGGGCAGACATTTAATGCAGCGGATATTGCTTTTACCGCCGGCCTCAGCAACCCCCTGGGCAGCGGCTTCGATTACGGCCTGTCCTTTAAACTTATTCATTCCACATTGGAAAACTACAATGCTTCCGCACTGGCGCTGGATGCCGGAATTATTTATACGGCGGAATCACTGGATAATCTGCAGTTTGGGGTTTCCCTGCTGAACCTGGGCGGGACGATTGATAATTATACCGACCATACTGAAAATCTTCCGCGCATGCTGCAGGTGGGCTTTGCTAAACGGTTGGCCCATTTACCGCTTCTGTTTACCGGAAGCCTGACGGATTTAACCGCCAGCGAAGAAAACTTTGCGGACCGTTTTAAACGCTTTTCACTGGGCGGCGAGTTTGATGTCAGTGAAATGATCAAGTTCCGGCTGGGCTATCAGAATGATGTGAATCAGAGTGTAAAGCCTCTGGGACGTTCCGTTATCAGCGGTTTCTCACTGGGGCTGGGGATTAACTGGAACCGGCTGCAGCTTGCTTATGCGTATTCCAACTTTGGCGACCTGGGCAGCCAGAACCACATCGGCATTTCCGGCGCTTTATAACTACCGGCTGCCGGTAGAACCGAAACCGCCCCGGCTGCGACCCGCAAAAGCGGGATCGTCCTGCTCTTCCCATTCAATTTCCGGGAAATCATTTTTTTCGAAAATAATCTGGGCAATGCGGGTGCCCCGGCTAATTTTTAACGGCTTTTCAGCATGCTGTTTCGCCGGATTATAATGGCAGATCAGTGCAATTTTCACCTCATCCTGCGGCCCGCAGTAATCCTCATCAATAATTCCCACATCATTTGCTAAACTCACTCCATTTTTTACGGCAAATCCACTTCGGATAAATATTTTAAAATAACTGCCCGGGGGCGCTTCAATGATCAGCCCGGTCGGCACCAGACAGACTTCGCCGGGATGAAGCTCAACATCTTCTGCGGAATAAACATCCATTCCCGCGGAGCGGCTGGTTTTGCGTTCCGGCAGCGGCACATTTTTGTTCTTGCGGTAAATGCGGATACGGGTCATATTTGTCTCCTTTCCGGGTGTTAATTTAGCGGGCCGCCCGCCGCCGGGCAACGTGGCATACAAACAATTGCAGATAACTTCATGAAGCAGGGACCCTGCCCATTCAAAAATATCGGCAAAGTATATCAGCCGCTTCTTTTAATAACGGCAATGCGGCCGGAAGCGGAGGCGCTGTTGAAGAGCTGTGCGGCGGCTCTGATAAAGCAATCAGGGAAACTGCGGCTGTACCGTTTTCCCCCGCAGAACGTTTATCTGCTGCAGACGGGCATGGGGCCGCTGCCGGAAGAATTTGCCGGGCAGCTTCTCCGCGGCCTGCGGCCGGGATCGATAATAAATTTCGGAATTTGCGGTGCGCTGGACAGCCGTTTAAAGCCATTGGATGCTTACTTAATTAAATCGGTGCGTTCCCCGGAAAGCCCTTTTATTCCGGTGAAATATCCGTTTTCATTCCCGGAAAAAGGTTGTTTTAAAAACGCCGCGCTGCTCACGGTGCCTGAACCCGTAGTCAGCCGGGCAAAGCGGCAGGCGCTCTGGCAAACTTACAATTGCCCGCTGGTGGATATGGAAGCCTTTCAAATATTGAAGTGGGGAAAAAAACAGGAGATACCGGTTTTCATTATAAAAATTGTATCTGATCTGGCGGATGAAAAGGCAGTTGAGCAGGTTAAAAACAGTATTCCGCTCTTACAGTCTGCTTTGCGGCAGGCAGTAATTTCATTAGTTGAACATCTGGTTTAAACCTGATGAGGAACCGCCAGGCGCAGTGCTCCCGGCAGGACATCCAGTACTAACTCCTGCCTTTCCAGATGGGGGTTTCCGTCTGTGTGGATGATTCCTTCGGCAATGCGGCGGATGACCAGATGCTCCACCTGAAAGCAGTGGAATTCTTCAATCTGATCGATGGTGCCGTTAAACAGCCGGTAAATATTAGGAATGGTTCGGTAAATGGGCAGCGGGTCCAGAAAACAGATGTCCAGTTTGCCGTCATCGGGGCGGGCCTGCGGTGCGATAATGGCGCCGTTGCCATACTGGGGGGCGTTGGCAATACTGAGAACCAGCGGCAGGATGGTCTGCCGGTTGGATTCCCACTCCAGTTCGATTGCTTCCGGTTGAAAGTTGAGCAATGCACGGGTTCCCACCAGAAAATAAGGCAGCGGGCCCCGCATTCCGAACTGCTCGAAATTGTGACTGATTTCAGCATCAATCCCCAGTCCAGCCACATTGAAGAAAAAATGCTGATTCAGCCGTCCCACATCAATATTAATCAGCCGCGGATTTTTCAGTAAACGGATGGCCAGTTGCTGGTTCAAAGGGATGTGAAAGTTGCGGGCAAATCCGTTCCCGGAGCCCGCCGGAACCACTCCCAGCGCCGCAGAGGTTCCCACCAGACTGCGGCCTACTTCGTTGATGGTGCCGTCTCCCCCCACTGCCGCCACAATGGTAAATCCGCTGCGAACCGCTTCCTGTGCAAGGAGGGTCGCATCTCCCGGGCCCCCGGTTTTTAAGATGCGGTACTCTTCTCCCGGCGGCCCGAATTCAGCTTCGATCCACTGCCGTATCTTCTGAGGATTGCGGTTTACGCCTGATATGGGATTTATTATGAAACAGATTCGGTTCATAAGGATTAAACAACCGCCTCCTGCAGTTTGTGCCGGATTAATTCCGCAATTCTTTCATAATCCCCGCCTTCGGCAACTTCCAGCCATAAAACATCTTTTTCGCGCCTGAACCAGGTCATCTGACGTTTGGCATAACGGCGGGTATTCTGCTTGATCTTTTCGAGGCATTCCTCCAAACTGATTCGTCCCTGCAGGTGTTCGATCACTTCTTTGTATCCTACGGTATTCAAGCTGTTTAATTCCGGGGCAAATCCCCGCTTCAGCAATTCAGCCACTTCATCGGTTAATCCTTCGGCAAACATCGCGTCCACCCGGCTTTCAATATCTGCATACAACTGCTCCCGCTTTTTTGTGATCCCGAATTTCACAGGAATAAAATCCGGAGGATCGGCCTTTTGCTTTTGCAGTTCGGATAACGGGATACCGGCCGCC
>JBAPTX010000490.1:0-17637 GCA_049282375.1 Calditrichia bacterium | reverse complement strand
CCCTGGTACTGGGTGGCCTTGCTTTTTTGCGCCTCCATGTTTGGGATCGGGCTGTTTTCCTGGGGCTACCAGATCTTTACCGGGATGGGAGTCGCCGGAATTAATAACCCGGTCGGCTGGGGAGTATACATCACGGACTTTGTGTTCTGGGTCGGTATTGCCCACTCCGGCACCCTGATTTCGGCGGTATTGTTTCTGTTCCGGGCTAAATTCCGCAATGCCTTTAACCGCTCCGCCGAAGCAATGACCGTATTCGCAGTTATGACTGCCGGGTTGTTTCCGCTTATCCATCTTGGGCGTGTCTGGAATTTTTTCTGGCTTTTCCCTTACCCGAACCAGCGGATGCTGTGGGTGAACTTTAAATCCCCGCTGATCTGGGATGTCTTTGCCGTCAGCACCTATTTTACCATCAGCGCCATTTTCTGGTATATCGGAATGGTTCCGGACCTGGCCATCATCCGGCGGCGGGCTTCCGGGCTTCGTAAAAGAATTTACAGTATTTTTGCGCTGGGTTGGACCGGCAGTTTCCGTCAGTGGCGGCATTATAACAAACTTTATCTTTTCCTGGCTGCATTTGCCACCCCGCTGGTTATTTCTGTGCACTCGGTGGTGTCCTGGGATTTTGCCATGAGTATCATTCCCGGATGGCACACCACTATTTTTGCGCCTTATTTCGTGGCCGGCGCCATTTTTTCGGGAACTGCCATGGTGATCACCCTGGTGGTGCCCATGCGCAAAATCTTCCGTCTGGAACCCTATATTACTGTTGATCATTTTGAAAAAATAACAAAAGTCCTGCTGTTTACTTCACTGATCGTGACTTATTCATACATTATTGAATATGCGCTGGCCTTTTACGGCGGCCATAAATTTGAAGAAGCGCACTTTCTTTACCGCGCTTTCGGAGATTATAAATTTCTTTATTATATCATGGTTTTCTGCAATTCGCTGCTGCCGTTTACTTTATTTGTGAAAGGGCTGCGCCGCAGCATTCCTTATCTTTTTATCGTTTCATTGTTTGTAAATGTGGGCATGTGGCTGGAACGGTTTGTCATCATTGTCTCTTCCCTTTCCAAGGATTTCGATCCCTATGCCTGGGGCCTTTATAAACCCAGCATTGTGGAAATAGGGATTACCCTGGGGAGTTTTGGCATGTTCTTTACATTTTTCCTGATTTTTACCAAAGTGCTTCCGGTGCTGTCCATTACCGAAATTAAAGAGGAGGCCGCAGAATGATTAAGAAGTTAACCTTTACTGAGAAAGAGCCTTTTTTACATAAACTGGAAGAATTGATAAAATCCGGAGTACCCCGCAAAAAGATTCGTGCCCATGCGCCCTACCCGGTGCATGAAATGGATCATATGCTGGAAGAGAAACCATCCGCTTTGCGGTATTTTACCCTGCTGGGGGCGCTCAGCGGATTAATGTTCGGCCTCTGGTTTACCAGTTGGACCTCTCTGGACTGGCCGATCATAACCGGCGGTAAACCGATTGTTTCCTGGCCTGCTTATGTGATTGTATCTTTTGAATTGACTGTTTTGTTCGGCGGCGTTATTTCTTTCATCGGATTTCTGTTGTTATCCACCCTTCCCAGCATCAAGCGGATAATCAATCCGGAAGAACCCGGTAACTATTTTGTAATCGAATATGAGAGCGAGGCTTAGGAATGGAAAAACTCAGGGTAAAACCGGTTGTTCTGGCAGCGGCAACCCTGGCGGTAGCGCTGATAATTCTTCTAATTGACTGGCTTTTCGGCGGAGAAAAAAATGGCACATTTCTGCTGATCATCAGTTTTTTTGTGGCGGTTGTGCAGGGAGCAATTGCCCTGCCTGCCGCCGCAGACGCCTCTATGGGTAAATGGATCCAGCCGATGAAACGGGAAATGTTTGCATTCTATCCGCTGATTCTGCTGTCGGCAGTCCTGTTTTTGATTCTCGGCCTGAATATGGAAATCTATCCCTGGATCCATATTCACCATGAATGGCTGAATACCACCTTTTTCTTTACCCGCAATTTTCTGATGCTGGTGATCTCATTTGTTCTGGCGCATTTTTATGTCCGGGCTTCCCTGCGGAAAAGCACAAATACCGGAACATGGGCAGTGCTCTATTTGTTCAGCTTTGTGATTACCCAATCACTGGTCGCAGTGGACTGGGTAATGTCTCTGGAATTTCCCTGGATCAGCACCCTGTTCGGCGGCATATTTTTTATGGAATCCTTCTATGCCGGAATTGCCGTACTGGCGATGGTTACTTCGCACCACCTTCACCACGTGTCTAAAGATGCTAAATTTTATAAAGTGCTGCGGGATTCTGCCATTTTTATGTTCGGTTTTGCCCTTGCCTGGGCGGGGTTGTTCTATGCTCAATATCTGGTAATCTGGTACGGCAATCTGCCGGGGGAAGTCAGTTTTTATGCCGTGCGGATGAGCAGGTCACCCTATCATTTTATTTTCTACCTGCATATTCTGATGCTGTTTATCATTCCCTTTGTGGGACTGCTCAGTAAAAAATTAAAACAAAATTACTGGTATGTGTCTGCAATGGCCGTTGTTGTTCTGCTGGGCATATTTTTAGAGCGGGTCCTGTACATACTGCCGGTGGTTCATTTAAGCGTTATTGGTGCGATTCTGCAGGTAGCGCTGGTTATTTTTCTTGGATTTCTCTTTTATGTGAACCGGGAACAAATCTTAAGCCGGATTGAAAAGGTAAACCGGCCTGCCAAAACGCCGCGAACTGCAGTGAGCAAAAGCGGCGGGACCGGCAGGAAGAAGTGATTGATACATTTTGACTGACATCGGGTATGATGTGTAATGAGCACCGTGTAATGCCTAACGATGTAATGCTTTTTTTTAATCGTCCAGCAATTCACTAATTCAATAAAGCAATCCGGCTGATTGGACCCTGCGGAGAACTTCTCGTGAAGGAGTCATTCCGGGGGAGTTTTTAATACCAGCTCCCCCGTTTTTCTTTAAAAGATTCGGGCTTCCAAAAGCTGCTTTAAAAACGGAATCCCAGTCCCATCCGGTGAATGTAGCCCAAATCCCCCATGCTGGAAATGGCGTAATCGGCCTGCAGCATCCAGCGCTGCAGCGGCACCTGGATCCCGGTTCCGGCGCTGAAAGTTTCCAGATCGTGATTAATGCGGTAACCGCCGCGCAGGAAGAAATACTCATTCCAGCTATATTCAAGCCCCAAGCTCATGGTTTCGGCGGCATCATTCACATTGTAGCCGTCCGCCAGCAGCGTCAGCCGCTGGGCTTCTCTCTGTATAAATCCTTCGCCGGGACCGATCAGGTCCACTGCCAGGCCAATCCGGAAACTGGTGGGCAGCGGCCATTCCTGTGTTTCCAGGGCGGCGGAAGTCAGCGGATTTCCGCCCAGCCCGGGCTGATCATCATAACTGACCAGCAAATCGCGGCCCTGCATGCGCAGCTTGCCCCCGAAATTGTTCATGGCGATCCCCAGCTTCATGCCGTAAAATCCGGTCCGCAGCATTCCGCCCAGGTCCAGCGCCAGAGTCGTGGCAGTTTCATTGAAAATCCGCTGCTGCACATATTTCCCGGTCAGCCCGAAGGAAAAGCGTTCTGTTAATTTTCGTGAATAAGTCAGGCCAATGGCAATATCCTGCACATCAAAGTAAATGCCGGTGCCGTCCGGCTGTTCAATGGTGGTCTGCTCCATTTCCGGGGCGGTCAGGGAAATCATACTGAGCCCGAACGATCCGGCCGGGGAGAAGGGGACCACCAGCCCCAGAAATTCATGATTGATATCGGCAAACCATTCATTGTGCATCGCCTGGAAATGCCCGCCGTTGATCCAGACAGCGCCGGCGGGATTCCAGTACAGCGCAGAAGCATCATTGGCAAGGCCGCTAAAACTGCCGCCCAGGGCCACTGCCCGGGGGCCGACGCCGATTTTTAAAAACTGGGCGGCGGCAGTGGCCGTCTTGGAAACGGCAGATGCCTGCGGCGCGCAGGTGATTGCCGCAAAAAGAAAAGTGCCGATGATAAATGTTTTGCTGATCTTTTTCATAATTTTTCCGCCGGTTTGCTCATGATGTTCAATTTACCGGATTATAGCAAATCGTCCGGTTTGTTTCTCATCATCGGGTGTGGTTACCACGTAAACGTAAAGGCCATAGGCAACCGATACCCCGGATTTATTCTGCAGATTCCAGAAGGTGTAATCGTAAATATCATTGTGATGCAGGGAAATCACATGATCTCCGGCAATGGTATAAATGTCGATTTTGCAGCGCGGGGGCAAGTTGGCAAACTGCAGGCGGCCGCTGAACTGACTGTTTTCCCAGCCTGCTTTAACGATATAGGGATTGGGCACGACTTTTACCTGCGGAATGTTTATGGCGGGACGGATTTGCTGCTGAAGGTCCGTGCTGAATTCATAGCTAACTTCACTGCGCAGTGCCTTGCGGGTGCGGATGGTGAATTGATCCCCCTGCGCCGGTTTTACCGGCGGACGGTAAACCGAATCGCCGTACTGGTTGATGTATGCCTCCGGATAATTCTGGGTCAAAAGGTATAGGCCGTTGATTTTCAGAGTATCCCCGTCGTTATTGAGTACCGGCTGCTCAGGATTGATGATGTCCACCCACAGATAACCGCCTGGACTGAAATTGGGATTGAACCCGGCCCCGCCCGGTTCAAGGTCCCAGCCCAGCGGACTGAAAAAGGCCTCGCGGTTGGGAAACAGTCCAAATAAATCATACTCCCGCAGCCAGGAAGTGCTGCCGATGTCCACCGGATTATCGGGATCGGTGATCACTTCAATTTTCAGGGGAATGTGAACGGCGGTATCGCGGGCGGCATTGGCGAAAATATCGTACCATCCCACTTGCGAGCCGCCGCCGCTGTTGTAATCCACCGTCAGCCGGTAGTCATCGGTGGTGTAAACCGCTTCCGGGCCAACTTGCGGATTGCTTGCCGCTGCTTCAAAATTGGTGACCCGCCACTCGTAAGTGGGCGTATCTCCCTGAACATTGGTCCAGCCCAGACCGGTGACGCCGCGCCGGTCCAGAAAAGTCAGGCGAAATCCCTCCGTAATGGGGGTATTGGTAACTTCCTGATCCGGCGGAATGGGGAAATTATGCACCAGGGTATCGCCGCTGCTCAGGTTTATCAGGGTGTAAGTTGTGGTGTCGGCGGCATCATCAAACAAAACCCTGTAGCTGTCCCCGGTAAGCTGGTCCGTGTTCACAATACTGACCTGCACCCGGCTGTCCGAACGGCCGCCCAGTGCGGTCAGGGAATCAAACGAAGTCAAATTGAAATTATCCACCGTTTGCGCAGGAATTACCGATACAACGTTCTGGTCTTCGGGAGTTGCTCCGCGGGGGCTTTCCAGAGAGGCATACCCGCTGTCCGGGGAGGGATTTCCCTGATCATAGGCGGTAAGGGCATACCAGTATTCTTTTCCGGGAATTACTTCATCATCCACATAGCGGTACTGCAGACCGGTGTCGTCTCCCAAATAATAGTGGGAGAGCGGGTCTTTGCCGGTAATGTCATCAATGCGGTCAAACTGTGCCAGCGGATAGTAGTCCAGGAAAAATCCCTTTTCATCAGTGATGACGCGGCCCCAGGTTTTTCCAAAATCCTCGCTGCGGTACAGACGGAACCCTTCAAAATCCTTCTCCCCGCTTAACAGGTCAACGGAATTTTCAGAAACACCCGCTTCCCAATTCAGGTAAACTTTTCCCTTCCGGGTGGTTCCGTATAAGCGGGGCGCCCGCGGCGGGCTGTAACCGAGATAATTATTGGCCGCCATTCTCCGTACCTGAGCGGCATTTGCAAACAGCTCATCTTCAGATTCCCCCATCACAATGGCAAAGGCGCTGTGCACGGTGTCCCCGGCCGCCAGCGTAATCGGTCCGCTGGAAACCATAAAGACGAAGTCAGTACCCCGCTGCAGCCCGCCCGGATCCATGTTATCCGAGAGCGAAGCGTCATCAATGCGGTAATTATCCCCATGAAAATAGAGCGATGGTGTAATGTGAGTACCGCTGGTGTCGCTGCTCATGATTTCCCAAAGCTGCTCGTTTGTGCTCGGCTCATAAATATTATCGTAATAATGAAAATCAGTGATACCCAGATTGTGTGGTGTGAACAGCGAGAGAAAACCGATATAGCCGGTGATATCCCAAATGCCTGCGCCGGGATCTCCATCATAGAGATATACCAGGTCCGGTTCGGTGCCGGGCTGCCCGAAACGGATTTTATCATGGGTATCAAAATCAACTTTAAAATCAGCCTGATACCCCACGTAAATTGAATCCAGGTTCTGAGCTGAAGTATTGGTGATACGGAAATCGAAAATCAGGAAATCCTGTGCATAGAGCCTGCCGAATGAATAGGTTGTCTGCAGCACTTTAAGCCCGTATGGGCCATTCTGGTTATTGGCATCTGTGAACTCGGCATAAATATCGCGCTCCGATACGAATTCACCGGGAATGGTTTCGCCGGTTTCCGGGTCTTTGCGGAAAAATCCGGGCCAGAAAGGGTTTCCCTGATTATCCCTGGGCCAGGTATCCACTACATCGGAACTGGCCAGAATGGGTGTTCCGTCCGAAGCGGTGACCTCGCCGGAGAACAGTCCGCCCAGAGAACCGTCACGGGCTTCCCAGTCAAAATTTTCCGCTACGGTGGCGGGGTCGTGAATGGAAGTGACCACATCGCCCTTAACGCCAACCAGCAGGGCCAGCCCAAAACTGTACTGGTGGGTGTCGTCCGCCCAGGAAGGCCAGTGCATGGCAGGGGAGAACAGGTGAAAATTAGAAAGCACCCCAAAATTGCCGACCACATTGGCCAGTTCCCCGCGATCCATAATGCCCACGCCGCGGTCAATTTTGGCTGATTCTTTCCGCAGCGCGCCCGTTAAACGGTTCTGCAGCCGCTGATAGGTTTTGCGGCCTTCATTGCGGTCCCGGGTAAGGGATTGTGTAAATCCGGCAGGCTGAAAGAACAGCAGGATAGCCGGAAGGCAAAACAGGATAAAGGTAAACCGAATTTTTTTTCGAGCAGGTTTCAGCATTAAAAATCTCCGGAAAAATAGAATTAGAAAAGGATCAGCACTCCGGCCCGGATCAGCCGGGGCGGTCCGGCATCCCCGGGATCATGCACATAGTCGGTGCCGGTTGCCAGCAGATCCAGCTTACCGGTATCCCACAAACGCCCGGTAAACGGCTGAACCCGCAGGGCATTCAAGCGGTCGAACAAATTGGTGATTTCGAGAAAAGCCCCGATCCGGCTTCCGGCAAAGGGCCAGCGTTTTTCCAGCCGCAGGTCCACCGTGCCGGTCCAGGGCATTCGTGCCGAATTCGGTTCAATAAACAGCGTGGGATCATCGGTAATGGGCGTGTAGGGGAATCCGGAGGAGTAGCGGATAATGAAATTCAGGTTCAGATTAGAAAGCAGTGCTTTTTCCAGAAAGGAAGCGTTTTCCCGGCGCGGAAAATTAAAGAGCAGGGAAGCATTGATGTTGTGGCGGCGGTCGAAGTCCAGCGGATATTCCTGATGGGTCTCTTCCAGCCCCAGATACGCATTGTAAGCCTGGTCCGTCGGGAAAGAGCTGTTGCCGGTCGCCACCGAATAAGAGTAGTTCAAAGTGCCGCTCAGATAGTTCGGCAGCCGCAGCTTCCAGGAGAAATCAATTCCTTTAACGCTGCCGTAATCAATATTGGTGTAAACCGAATAGCGGTAAATCAATTGCCGGCGATAAAAATGAGTGCCCAGCAGGTTGGTCAAATCTTTATAATAGGCGCTGATTTCCAGTGCGCTGGACTGCCCGGTCTGCAGTTTCAAACCGGCCTCGTAACTGACCGTTTTCTGCGGCTTTACACCGGGATTTCCCACAATAACAAAAGCTTCTTCGCTCAGGTTTTCGGGATTCTGGTAGAGCAGATTGGTATAAATGTTGGTAAAGTTGGGAAATTGAAAAAAATGGCCATAGGCAAAATGGAAAATGGCGGTTTCGGTAACCGGAAAAGCCATCCCCAGCCGGGGGCTTAACTGAAAACGGGCGGGCGTTTCCTCCAGCCCGGCCAGCGGATTATCGACCTGCTTCCACCGGTGGGCCTTAACATCGATGTAGTCCAGGCGCAGACCGGCGTTAATAATCAGATAGTCATACTCCATTTTATCCTGCAGGTAAACAGCGCCTTC
This sequence comes from Calditrichia bacterium, assembly GCA_049282375.1. GTDB lineage: Bacteria > Calditrichota > Calditrichia > RBG-13-44-9 > RBG-13-44-9 > JBAPTX01. The sequence continues at coordinate 9,458 of JBAPTX010000490.1, read as the reverse complement.
CAGCGGCTGATAATCAAAATCAATGGTGCGGTTGGCGCCGCCTTCCTCCGGCCACGGTTCCAGCCGTTTGTGGGAAGTGAGATCGTTGTATTTTATTTCGATGCCGGTTTTGAACTCGTGGTGCAGCCCAGCCTGATAATTCAAATCGCCTTTGGCGGCGTACTGCAGGGAACGGGTATTTAAATACAGATCGTCGGTGCCGCGGATGTAGAATTCCAGCTCATTATCGCGGTCGCCCTTGCGGTATTCTGTTTCCGGATCCATAAAACGGTCGTTCTGCCAGTCCCACACACCGAACTCGCTGGTCTGGTCGCTGGCGGAAAAGTTAAGGGTGTAAAATGCCCGCTGCGAAAGGGTATGGGTAAGGTTCAGGATATGGCGGCGGTGGTCCAGCCGGTTCAGTCCCTGGTTCTGCGGCAGATACTTCCAGGCGTGATTGTAAACCTGAAAAGTATGTCGGCTGAAATTTTCAGTGAAATTGATTTTCAAAACAGGACTGGCAAAGAAGGTGAGTTTGGAAAAATAGTTCCGCTCCAGATCAAAGCCGTGGGGCAGCCATGAATCGGAGTTGGCATATTTGCCGGAAACAAAAAAAGATAATTTGGGGATAAAGGGGACCGGACCGCTGAGCGATCCCTGAAATTGTCCGGGTGCATCGACGGCAACCGGAAAACCCTGAAAATCGTCCTGCGGTGCGCGGTACTGCAGCCGGCTCCCGCCGGACAGGAGTGGATTTTTGTCTTCTACCAGAGCATTGGTCTGGCGGTAGGGGGAGTCATTCAGGTAGCCGCTGGTCACCTCCAGCTTTCCGGTGTAAGTGTCGGACGGTTCTTTGGTAACGATGTTCACTATTCCGGACATCACATTACCATATTCGGCATTAAAAGTGCCGCTGATTACCACAACTTCATCAATGGCTTCTTCATCGATGGTCAGGTTCAGGTTGCCGCTCATCCGCTGGCGGGACTGGCTTTCGTCTTCCAGTTCACTGCCGAATCCGCCCCGCAGCGGGTCATCCATATAAACGCCGTCAATTAAATAGGCCACTTCGCCGCTGCGGCCGCCTCGTATATGCAGCCGTCCGGCCGCGTCCTGACTGACTCCGGCCTGCAGGGAGAGTATATCCTTAAAATCTTTGACCGGCAGTTCGGTTATTTCTTTGCTGTCCACGTGAATCTGACGGGAGGTGGCATCTTTTTCGATGAGCGGGCGCTCGGCAACCACGACCACTTCTTCGCCTTCCAGCGGCGCTTCGTTCATTTCAAAAGCCAGCCGGGTGGTCAGATCTACGGAAACTTTTACATTTTTTTTGATGATGGTCTGATAGCCCATCATGTGCGCTTCCAGGGTATAAGTTCCGGGCGGAATGTTCAGGATGATAAACTCTCCATCCAGATTGGTGGAAGCGCCCTGCCGGGTTTCGGGCAGCAGAATATTGGCGCCGGGAAGCGGCTGCCCACTCTGTTCCTCCACAACAACGCCTACAATTTTTCCGGTGGTTCCGGCCAGAAGCGCTGTGGCCAGACTGCACAGCAGCAGCAGGGAAAAGTAAAATTTTGTCATTGGGTTTCCCGAAAATTTTTGGCAACGATTCTAATAGATGATTCAGCGCAGCAGAACCAGTTTCTGCATCTCGCGCGTTTCTCCGGAAATCAACTGCAGATAATAGATGCCGCTGGCACAGGGCTGCCCGTTGATGTCCTGCCCGTCCCAGATCAGCTCATGATGCCCGGCTGCAAGCGTGCCGTTTACCAGGGTGGTTACCATTTGACCAATGTTGTTGAAAATCCCCACTGTTACCTGTTTCCGCTCCGGCAGATAAAAATGAATGGTGGTTTGCGGGTTGAAAGGATTGGGATAATTGGGCAGTAACTGTGGTTTTTCCGCCAGCGGCGAATCGCCGAAAGGCGTTTCCATCCCGGTGGTCCCCTGCAGCCAGTTCAGAATCCGCTGCAGCGTCAGGTGCCGTTTGGCCGGGCCGGCATCGTTTATGGCTTCCCATCCGAAAGCAAAAAAGACCAGCCGGAAACTGCCGTTGACGCTTACGGCCGCCTGCCCGGCGGCGGTGTTCTCGTCGTAAAGGATGGCCGGGAGTGCCGGGGGGAGAGCGGTAACGACATCCACGCTGTTTTGATTATTGGCGCCGCCGGAGCCGAGGATGATGTATTGTTCACCATTTCCTACCGGATCTCCGGGAACGCCGTGCAGATCATAATCGTTGGCGCTTCCGCTGACAAACTGGACATGCAGATAATTCTGCAGGAAATCCGCCGCAGAAGGCTGCAGCGAAAGACTTTCCGCAATATTCTGCCCGCTCAAAAATAAACGCCCGCCGTTGTCCAGATAATTTTTTAAAAACTGCTGTTCTTCAGGGGTCAGCACATCCTGGACGGCTTCGCCGGTGTACCAGATAATCATCGGATAATTCATTTCCGCCGGACCCGGCAGCCCCTGCTGCGCGGTATTCCACGAGTCGTAACTGCTGCGTCCCAGCGAATCCAGCGCTTCCAGATAGTAGCTCAGTTTACTGGTTGCCGAAGGCGAATCATCGTTGATAATAAGCAGATCCCGCTGACCCACCGCCAGCTCCAGATATTTATGATATTCGTACCCGTTATCCGCCGTCACCCGGATATCCAGGGGCAGAAACCGGACGGTGCTGTCGCTGCCCACCGTCATTGTAAACGGCGCCCCCTGATTGCTGGCCTGGTTTCCCAGCGCCATATTGCCAAAAATGATCAGGCTGTCGCTGATGGTGAGCATGGGATGCAGGCTGCGAACGCGGACCTGCACATTGGCGGCATTTCCGAAAGTGTTTTTCAGGGTCAGCACCAGGCCGGCGTTTTCTCCGTAATCCAGCCGGCCGTTTGCGTTGCCGCCCGCTGAATCTTCGATGCTGAAGCGGTAAATGCGGATAACCTTGTCCAGCGCCCGGTAAATGTTCACCCGGCCGCTGCCCAGCCGTCCGGCATAGGCCGGATTCAGCGCGTCAATATTGTCAGTGGTATTGATGACCCGGTCCGCCACCTGCACAGGGGTGTAAGCCGGAAACATGGACTGCACCGCACCCGCAACACCGGCCACAATGGGGGTGGCCATGGAAGTGCCGCTCATGTTACCGTATCCGCCGATGGTGGTGGAAAAAATTTCGGCGCCGGGGGCGCTGACATCCACCCAGGAACCGTAGTTGGAAAAGGCGGCTTTATGATCATTGCCGTCGGTTGCGGCCACTGAGATAACGTGATTATAACTGGCCGGATATTTGGGAATGGTGTCATTATCATTCCCGGCGGCGGCTACACAGGTAACGCCCTGCGAAAAGGAGTAATCAATGGCCATTTGTGCGACCCCGGAATAACCGGAACCGCCGTAGCTCATGCTGATCACTTTTGCGCCGGCATTGGCGGCATAGTAGATTCCTTCCGCACTGTAGTAAATATATCCCTGCCCGTTCTGAGCCATCATTCCGGCCCGGACGGGCATAATGCGGCAGTTGCCGCCGGGGGATGCCACACCTATGCCATTGTGGGTTGCCGCAGCGGCGTCGCCGGCGCAATGGGTGCCGTGCCCGCCAAAATCCATGGGATCATTGTCCGCCAGGGAATCGTCCTCGCCGGGATATCCCTGGCCGGGCAGGTGCACAAAATCCCACCCGATAACATCGTCAATAAATCCGTTGCCGTCCGCGTCGGTGCTGTCCAGATCTGCCGGGGACAAAAAACCGTCCCCATCCACATCTTCCGCATGATTTATCCAGATTTCCGAATGAAGGTCCTCATGCAGGTAATTCACTCCGCCGTCAATAACCGCAATGGCTACGCTGGTGTCCCCGAAATGAATTTCCCGCGCGGAATCCAACTGCATCAGTGTGTGCTGATACTGCAGGTTCCATAGCGGATCGTTGGAAGGCCCATACATCTGCCTGACCGGGATTTTTTCCACGAGCTCGATCAGTTCACTGCCGTTCAGCTTTTCAATTATTTGCGCCAGATCCGCTTCAGTACTGAAAAACAGCCGGAAGGTGCGCTCCATTCCTGTGATACCGCCGCGTGCAGCGCTGCCGGGAAAAACCGGACGGCTGTCCAGAAGCGGAGTCGAATTCAAAACCGGCTGTAAAGCAGGATTGCTTCGAATATCTTCTGCATTGTGAATGCCGGCATCCGGTGTAAACCGCAGGTAAAGCTGCCCGGGTATAAAGGTATCTGTCTGGCTGAAGGCCGGCAGTGTAATGGCAGTCAGAAAAATAACTGATATAATAAAATTGAATATCATGAGGTGTGAAGAAGGTTTGTAATGCATAGATTTTTGTTGTTCCTGTTCATTGGTGGTAAAAATAAAAGGAGACCGGCAGGTCAGCCGGCCCCCTGTAAAAAATTACTTCAGCAGCAGCATACTTCGCGCCGCCTGATATTCACCTGCTTGTAAGTGATAGTAATAAATACCGGCAGGAACTTCCAGGCCAAGATCATTCCGGGCATTCCACCTGAATGTATGGCCGCCGGCCGGCAGTGCACCATTAAACAGGGTGCGGACTTTTTGTCCCAGGCTGTTGAAAACCGTGAGTTGTACGGTTTCGCTTTGCGGAATCCGGAAACCAATTTGGGTGGTAGGGTTGAAGGGATTAGGAAAATTTTGCTCCAGATCGTAATCCGTTGACAAAGTGGTTACCGGATCGTCAATATTGCTGGCAATCGTTTTAACCAGAATATCATCAATATAGAGATAGATAGGGGAGAGCACCTGATCCCAGACATAAGCGCCGATAAAGCCGCTTGCGGCAGTTGCATCGGTGTAGGGGCAGCCGGGCAACTCCTGATCATCATAGTAAAGCCAGAACTGGTTTCCTACTGCCCGCACCGCCAGCTTATGCCAGCCGCTGGTAGAGGGTACGCCGCCGGGTATTTCCGCACTCTCCCAGTCCCTTATTACCACCGGGAAACCCGCACCGGGACGATACCGGAAACGCAGCCGCGGGGTCAACATGCCGCTGGGATTAAAACGGGCAAGAAACTGGTAGCCGGAAGAATTTCCAACAGAATCAATCCGGAATTCGATACCATAGTAGGTGCCCTGATCCACCGGAATGAACACCTGCGCTTCCATGTAAAAGTCATCTAACTGGGGGTCGCCGCTGAAACTTTGGCCGACACCGCCGCCGGAAAGATCATTGCCTAATTTGCCGACCCAGTTGTCACCGCTGGGATTCCCGGTCAGAAATTCTATATCCATATTATTGCCGGCATACCCGGGATACCATGTGTTCTCGGCCGAACCGTTTGCAAAGGTTTCGCTATAGAGTGTATCCTGGGCTGTTGCCATGGAAACCGCGACGACTGAAATGAGAAAAAAAATGAAGAAATAACGCATGACCTGCCTCCATATTTATGATAAAAATAAATCAAATTTTTTTACTTCATTTAAGTAAAGCGATCTTTTCAGCCTTACCCAATCTTGAACAATCTTCATCGGAGAATCTACCGCAAACACAGGCGGGAAACAACCGTCAACTTTATTTTAAACCTGTCCGGTGTACTATTATAACTCATCCGGAAAAATGCCCGCCCCGAATTGTTTTCCTGAAGCCGGATATCCAGCCGGCATGTTAAAGTTATTTCTTTATTCACAGAAAGTTTCTCTTTGAATTTCCTTTTGATTTATGAGATTCCTGTCATTATAATAGAGCCGTTATAATTATAAACCTTCAATATTTTTGTATCGTTCTATGAAAGATGAAATTGAAATTCACCCCAGCGCCTATGTGGCGCCTTCGGCCCGGTTGTACGGCAAAGTGAAAATCGGCGCCCATTCCAGTGTATGGGATGGGGTCGTTATCCGCGGCGATATGGCCCCCATAGAAATCGGAGAGAACACCAGCATTCAGGAAAATGCGGTTGTTCATGTGGATACTGACACTCCCACCTTTATTGGAAATAACGTGACGGTTGGGCATGGTGCGGTTGTGCATGGCGCCATCGTGCATGATTATTGTATTATTGCCATTCATTCCGGTGTTTTGAATCATTCGGAAATCGGCGAGTATTCCATAGTCGGTGCAGGTGCAATGGTGATGGAAAGAAAGAAGATTCCGCCGTTTTCAGTGGTATTCGGGATCCCGGGAAAGGTGGTAAAGGAAGTTACCCCGGAAATGAAAAAGGACATTATAGAAAATGCCCGCGTCTATGTAAACCTGGGCCAATCTTATCTCAGGAGATTAAAAGAAACGACCCGCTGAATGCATGAATAATTCCCCCTTTTACTCATCCCTGAATATTTTGTTGGATAACATTGAAGGCTCTCACCTGCTGCTGGAATATTATGCCGAATTTAACCGGGAAATCTTCCGCGCCCGCGATTTTAAAACAGTTATCAATACTTGCTACCGGCAACTGCGCCGCATCTATGGCAGCCAGCATATCGAATTTGTGCTCTGGCATAAACGCACCCGGCTGGTAAAGTTTATCTATTCTGAACAGAATGACCGGATAGTGCCGGGTGCAGAATTCAGCGAGCGCGGCACTCTTTACAATTATGTTCTGGAAAAACAACAAGCTGTTTTAACCAACGAATACAGCCGGTTCTGCAGCAACCTGGGCGCGGATACCGCGGGAATCAAAGCGGCTTCCTGGCTGGGCTTGCCGATGGTGGTGCGGGGAAAAGTGCTGGGAATGGTGGTGATTTGGGATGAGCATCCCGAGCGATACCTGCGTTTGCAGGATAAGCAGTTTGTTACCACTTTAATCGGTATGGTAAGTTTTGCCATAGAGAATATATATCTGTACAGCCATATCGTGGACAAAAACGGATCTTTCAGTTTTTCCGATAAAATTATTCCTCCAATCTCACATCAGAATTCCCTGAAAGACCTGCTGAAGCAATTACTGGAAAGCGCTTTTCAGCAGCCGGATGCCGCGTATGCAGGGGTTTTTCTGCGCAGCCGTCATCATCGCAAGTGGCGGACTCTTTGTGAAAAGTATGAAAAACCATCCTTTTCCGTGCTGGGGGTTTCTCTGCTAAAAGGATTTGCCCGTATGCCGGAGAGTATTATCCGGCAGGGGGATTATCAGTTCTGGAATACCAGTTTACATTCCCATCCGCTGAAACCTGTTTTTGCAGAGTCTTTTCAGGAGCTGAAAATACGGAGTACTCTGCTGGTTCCCTTTGAGGTTAATAATATTTATTACGGGTTATTAATGGTGGCATTCCACAGCCGGGAAGATGAACCCGGCCGGGACTTGATCCAAATGATCCGGTTTATCGCTTATTTAACCCGGCAGTTGATTGAAAAGCAGATACTGCTTGAACATAAAAGCAAGCATGAAAATTATATCCGTCAACTGGAAAGCCTTAAGTTTATCGGTGAACAGGCCAGCGGAGCTGTTCATCACCTCAATAATATTCTGAGCGTAATATTGGGAAAAAGCCAGATCCTGCAGAAAAAAATAGACGATGTGCGCCTTCGCAGAGATCTTCGCATTATGGAGCAGGCCGCCGCAGACGGGGCCAAAACGGTAAACCGCATTCGCAGCGCCCGTTCCGGCAGCAAAAAAGAAATCAGCAGAAAAGTATTAAATCTGAATGATCTTGTACAGGAAGTAGTGGAAATTGCCCGCCCGCGGCTGGAAATTGAAGCACAGGCACGGGGGATTGAATATCAGTTGGATCTGCAGCAGGGTAAAATTAAACCGGTTTACGGCGATGCAACTGCTTTACGGGAGGCACTGCTTAATCTGATAAACAACGCCCTAGATGCCATGCCCAGCGGCGGCCGGCTGAAGGTCCGGACTTCCATGAAAGAAAATGATATCCTGTTATATATCAGCGACACCGGCATGGGGATTCCCGAAAGTGTGCAGGAAAAAATATTCGAGCCGTTTTTTACAACCAAAGGCAAAAACGGCAATGGTCTGGGATTAAGCATTGTTGCGGATATCGTTTCTTCCCATTCAGGTAAAATTTATGTGGATTCGGTGCTGAATAAAGGGACCACTTTTTTAATGGAACTGCCCTCTGCGGAGGAGAAGGAAGCTGAACCGCTGGAAGAGGACTTTCGGCCCGAAGCGGTCTCTTATAAACTGCTGCTGGTGGATGATGATGGATTTGTGCGGGAAACCCTGGCCGAACTTCTGGAGGAGGAAAATTTTGATGTGATCCGTGCAAGCAGCGCACAGGATGCTTTGCTCAAATTCCAAAAATACCGCTGCGAAGTGGTATTGACCGATTTAAGCATGCCGGGAGTGAACGGTTATGAGCTGGCACGGCAGATTAAACAGTTGAAACCGCAGGTGCCGGTTTTCCTCATAACCGGATGGAACCAGGTGAATCCGCAACGGGTCAGTTCCCATGAGGCTGTGGATGGTGTAATAGAAAAACCTTTTAATGTGCATCAGTTCCGACGGAAACTTAAGGATTACTGGAGTCCGAACGGTAAGGATAAAAACCTGTAGATTTTAATATGGGCATTTTCAGGATTATCCCGCTTATTCTGGTATAACAAACCGGAATGCTTTCCAAACATTTACCACCCGTAATTTTTCAGAATATCAGTTCAATAAAAAACCACAGGAAAATTTATGATAAATTTAAAATCGGCATCTAAAAAAGTATTTGACGGTTTCTTAAATATTACTGAAAAAATAGGGAATGCGCTGCCACATCCAGGGACTTTGTTTGCGCTGTTTGCCCTGATGGTTATTTTATTGTCATGGGCGGCTGATTTTTTCAACTGGCAGGCGGTTCATCCGGGAACAGGGCAGATTATTGAACCGGTTAACCTGCTTACAATTGAAGGACTGCACAGGATAATTCTTGAGATGGTGGATAATTTTACCGGTTTTGCGCCTTTAGGCATCGTGTTGGTGGCTATGCTGGGAATTGGAATTGCCGAAGGCAGCGGGTTAATCGGGGCGGTAATCCGTATGCTGGTGTTGAATGCGCCTGCGCGTCTGCTGACTTTTATTGTTGTGATTTCAGGCGTTTTATCAAATATAGCCAGCGATGTGGGATATGTTCTATTGATTCCTTTGGCCGGTGTCATTTTTATTGCGGTGGGTCGTCATCCGCTCGCCGGAATGGCGGCGGCTTTCGCCGGGGTTTCAGGCGGATTCAGCGCCAATCTTCTACTTGGAACCGTAGATCCCCTTTTAGCGGGCTTATCGCAGGAGGCCGCGCAAATAGTTGATGCCGGATATCTGGTAAATCCCACCGCAAATTATTATTTTATGTTTATCTCTACATTTTTAATAGCATTTGCCGGGACTTGGGTTACCGAAATAATAGTTGAACCCCGGCTGGGCCGCTACACTGGAGAAGATACGGAGGAAAGCCTTGAAAAGCTGGCCCCCAACGAAAAGAGAGGCCTCTGGTTTTCTCTGTTTGCTGTCTTATTTATTATTGCCGTTATTCTGCTGGGGATTATTCCGGAAACTGGCTTTTTGCGCGCTGCGGAAGGCGGGGTTTTA
>JBAPTX010000489.1:0-4873 GCA_049282375.1 Calditrichia bacterium | reverse complement strand
CTGCCCGGCCTGCTGGTTATATACCTGTTTAAAGGCGGTATTTACTGGCTGTGGTTTTTCCTTTCCCTGTATATAACGGCATTGGGTATTATTTTTCTTTGGCGCTTTTTAAAAGGGAAGTGGCGGGGTATGCGGGTGATTGAGAATGAATATTAAAAAAAATTCTTTTCTGTCAAACTATCTGAAGATGGCAGCAATGGAGCGACAAAAACTCAAATCTGATTTCGATTTGTCATGTTGAGCTTGTCGAAATATGGCAATATTGAGCTTATCGAACTATGTTGATTCTATGGTCTTCTTCTCATCCTTCGACGGGGCTCAGGATGACAAGAAATTATCGGGAAAATTATGAGCCTTCGACAGGGCCTGTGCTGCGCTGTCACGCTGAGCAGGGCCGAAGCTTGCCGAAGTGCTCAGGATGACAATTTTTTTTAGAAAATCCGCAATCCCGAATCGTAAATCTGCAATCAAGGTATTCCCATTCACCGGTTCATTCTTGAACCCTATATTCCCACCGGCTTTTCCCGCAGGGATCACGACTGTGTAGCCGGGGGCCAGTCCTTCCAGCCATGCGATCACAAGTTCATAAAACATTATAAAACAATTGATTCACCAGCCAACTGCTGATATTTTGCTTCAAAAAAAATCCAGGAACGGAAACGATGGCCATTACACGATTGAAGCCCGCAGATTTGCGAAGCAGCCTGCCTTTAAATGAATTCCCCTTTAAAACCACGGACGAAATTGAACCGCTGGATTCGGTAATCGGCCAGCAGCGGGCCATCCGCGCCCTGGACCTGGCGCTGAATATGGACCATTCCGGCTATAATGTATTTGTAACCGGCGCTTCCGGCACCGGTAAAACCACCATTGTCAAAGATATTTTAAACAGCATTTGCGATCAGCGGCCGCTGCCGGACGACTGGATTTACCTTTATAATTTTGATGATCCCGATGCACCGCAGGCGCTGCCGCTGCCGGCGGGAATGGCCAAACGGTTTCAGTTTGATATGGCGGAGATGTGCCGGGCGCTGCAGAAGGAAATTCCCGCTGCTTTTAACAGTGCCGAATACGAGCAGCAGAAGTCCGTGATCGTGAATCTCTCCGAAAAACGCAAACGCCGGCTGATCCATAAGCTGGAAGCGGAGGCCCGAAACCTGGGCGTACAGCTTCAGGGCACTGCCGAAGGCTTTGAATCGATTGTACTGCAGGAAGGCGAGCCGCTTTCCGGCGAGAAATACGAGCAGATGCCGGACAGCGAAAAAGAAAAAATTGACCGCAGGCTGGAACAGGTTCAGCAGAAAATTAACCGGACCATGAAGGATGTGGTCGGTATCGAACGCCAAATTACCGGCGAAATCAAAAAGCTGAACCGTAAAATTGCTTTGATGGTTGTCTCCCGCCACATTGAAGAGATGCAGGAAAATTACGGGCGCTTTTCCGATCTTCAGCTTTACCTGAAAAAGGTGGAAAAAGATATGATCATGAATATGGCCGATTTTGTCAATTCCGGCGGCGACAGCCCTGATAAAAAGAAAACGGCCTACCGCAATGGGCAGAATTTCAGCAAATATCATGTGAATGTGCTGGTGGATAACAGCGGTCATAAGGGCGGGCCGGTAGTTTACGAACCCAATCCCACCTACAACAATCTGTTCGGCCGTATCGAAAAGCAGGTGGTGATGGGGTCGCAGGTCACCGATTTCACCATGATCAAATCGGGCAGCCTGCACCGCGCCAACGGCGGATTCCTGATGCTGGATGCGCAGCCGGTGCTGACGAATCCCTATGTTTACGATTCCCTGAAAAGAGCCATCAAAACCCGCGAAATCCGCATGGAGGATGTTTCCGACTTGTCCGGTTACATCACTTCCGCCAGCCTGCGGCCGCAGCCCGTTCCGCTGAATCTGAAAGTAGTGCTGACCGGCTCCAATTCCACCTACTACACTTTGCAGGCTTACGACCCGGACTTCAGTAAAATTTTCAAGATAAGGGCCGATTTCGACAGCGAAACCACCGCCACTCCGGAAAACATTTTGAAATATGCCCGTTTTATCCGGCGGGTCTGCAAAGAGGAAAATCTGCTGCCCTTCCACCGCAGCGCTGTACGGGAGGTTGTTTTTTACGGACAGCGGCTGGTGGACGATCAGACCAAGCTGAGCCTGCAATTCGGCATCCTGGTGGGGATTATTCGCGAGGCCAACCACTATGCCCGCCGGGAAAAGCGCCGCACCGTGCGCGCCGGGCATGTGCAGCAGGCCATTACCGAATATGAATACCGCAACAGCATGCTGGAAGAGAAAATACACGAGCGCTACCAGCGGGAAATCATAAAACTGGAGGTTTCGGGAGAATCGGTGGGACAGATTAACGGGCTGGCGGTTTACCGGGTGGGCGGGTATATGTTCGGGCGGCCCCACCGCATCACCGCCAAAACCTTTATCGGCACCGAAAATGTGGTGAATATCGAGCGCAAGGTCCGCCTGAGCGGCAAGCTGCATGATAAAGGTGTGCTGATTCTGAACGGTTTTTTCAATTCCAAATTCGGTGAATACATCCCGCTCTCTTTCTCTTCCAGTATCACGTTCGAGCAGAGCTATTCCACCATAGACGGGGACAGCGCCTCCTCCACCGAGTTGTATGCGCTGCTTTCAAGCCTTTCCGGCATCCCCCTGCGCCAGTCCGTTGCCGTCACCGGTTCGGTGGATCAGAACGGGGAAGTGCAGGCCATCGGCGGCGTGAACCAGAAAATTGAGGGATATTTTGCAGTCTGCCGCGATAAAGGGCTCACCGGAGAGCAGGGGGTGATGATTCCCCGCAGCAATGTGGAATCGCTGATGCTGAAGGGGGAAGTGATTGATGCCGTGAAAGCGGGAAAATTTCATATCTGGGCCATCGACACCATTGAAGACGGGCTGGAGCTGCTGACCGGGCATCAGGCTGGACGACGGCTGCGCAACGGGCGTTTCCCGAAGGATTCCATTTACTGCCTGGTGGAAAACAAACTGCGCACCTTTACCCGCCGCACTATTGAATTCCGCAAGAGCGCCGGGGCGTTATCAAAACGCAAAAAAGGGAGCAGCGGTCCGGGAAAAAACCAGGAAGAGAATGACGGGGAAGAGAGCTGAAAAGGCGGCATGCTGATTTAAGAAATACTCTTATTTCAATTATTGAAATGAAAGCATCTCTTATTTTAGAATAGAGGTTAACTTAAAATAAATTCAATTTATTAACTGTTATACTTCTCAGAATGGCCATATTGCCGCAGTCAGGTAGCAAAAATAATAAAAAGGAAAACCCGTTCCACCGGAGATTTGCTCCGGAAAAACGGGTTTTTAATAAAGTGGAGACGGGCGGAATCGAACCGCCGTCCGGGCAGCAGCCAAAAGGAACCTCTACATGCTTAGTCCGGCGCTTGGTTTAACCGCTGGCCGGCAGCCGAACCAGCCGATCAGCAGCGATTCCGGAGAGATACGAAAACCGGTTCCCGGAAAAAACCGGTTCAAGTCCTGCCTTTAGCGACGTCCTGCTGCACTCCCGGCAGAAAGGGTGTGCAACGGACGGGTTGCCCGTTTAATTAGGCAGCCATTGCATAATCATAGTCGGCATTTAACCGTTTTCCCGCTAATTCCGGGGTAACGGGACATCCCGGCATGCAGTTCCAATCCGCTTCGACTACCCGTCGAAACCAGATCGCCCCCATGTTAAAAGACCAGATACAAACAGCTAACGTATTGAATTTCCCCACAGTTCCTTTTAAAAAAATATTTAGCCCCTGAATCCCGGCCTGTCGCCGTTCACCAGAGGCTAATATTGCAGAGGAAGACTCGCCCGGAAGCTGTAAGGGGGATTACTTCAACAGGGCTCTGACACAAAGGCCATTTCGCCTGCCCCTGCCGCAACCCGGCAGATCGGGTGGGGGGAACACCCTTTAAATGTGCCGGGCGCTGAGTACCCCCGCAGGGACTCGAACCCCGAACCAACGGATTAAGAGTCCGCTGCTCTACCAATTGAGCTACGGAGGCATTTACGCAGTGGCGAATATAATAAATGGCCTTTAAACATTGCAATAACAAAATATTATAACTTTTCATTTTTTCAACATCAGAGCACTTCAATTTTATATCGTGACTCTTTTTTAAGGTTGGGAGAACAATATGGGAACAAGGTTGCAGGAAAAAGGAATAACTTGGCTTCCGCCTCTCTCGGGACTGCGTCGGAATTGATGATGAGCTGGAAATTTCTCATTGAAAGCAGCAGTCCGGTTTGATAGGATCATGCTCTCTTTGCGGAGGGTTCATGGTCGCCATGGCCATCACCTTCTCTTCCCAAGCAGCTCCTGTGGAAGGGGTTGTCTTTTTTTTTGGCCCCGCAGAACAGAATTGCGGCTGCGCATAGGCAACCCTCAGCCGCGGTCATTTTAGGCTTGATCTTCGCCCTATTCCCCCCCTACCGCAGCAACAGCATCTTTTTCATCGTGGTATTCTTGCCGGCTTTTAACCGATAGAAGTACACACCGCTGCTGACCCGCTGTCCGCTATCATTGGTTGAATCCCAGGTAATGTGCTGATATCCGGCGGGTTGAGATTGAGTGATCAGCGTTTTGATCTTCTGTCCCAGCGAATTGTAGATTACTATTTCCACATTGCATTGCTCCTGCAGCGCATAGCGTATTTCCGTTGCGGGATTAAACGGATTGGGGAAGTTCTGATAAAGGACAATCCTTTCAGGGACGGTGATTTCTACCGGGGAATGTTTTATTCCGGTAAATAGCGGGTCAATAATATAGGGTATTGACGGTATATGACTGATCAAATCATTTTGAGCCAGTATCACGATCGTATCTGCAAATGCGGCCTGTACTGTATAGGTA
>JBAPTX010000488.1:0-2056 GCA_049282375.1 Calditrichia bacterium | reverse complement strand
CCTACGGCATAATTGTGTATCAGGAACAGGTAATGCGTATTGCCTCTGAACTGGGCGGGTTCAGCCTGGGAAAAGCAGACATTTTACGGCGGGCAATGGGGAAAAAGAAAGAAGATGTAATGGCCCGCATGCGGGTGAAGTTTATAGACGGCTGCAGGAAAAACGGCATTCCGGAAAAAACTGCCGAAGCCATTTTCGAGTTGATTTTCCGCTTTGCTAAATACGGGTTTAATAAATCCCATTCTGCCGCTTATTCGCTGCTTGCCTACCAGACGGCTTACCTGAAAAAGCACTTTCCCGCTGAATTTATGGCGGCGAACATGACCACCGAAATTACCAATTCTTCACGGATAGTGGTTCTGATCGAGGAATGCCGCCGCATGGGATTAAAAATCTTATCACCGGATGTTAATGTTTCCGGTGTACTTTTTGAAGTGCCCGAACCCGACACCATCAGTTTTGGAATGGCGGCTATAAAAAATGTGGGACAAGCAGCCATTCGCGCAATAATAAAAGCGCGCGAAGAAAGCGGGCCATTCAAGAATATTTACTATTTGATGCAATCTGTTGATTTGCGGGCTCTGAATAAAAAAGTCCTGGAAGCGCTTGTTCAGGCGGGCGCTATGGACCACCTGGAAGGAAGCAGGGCACAAAATTTCGCCGCCATCGAACCCGCCATTTCTTTTGCACAGAAATATCAGAACCAGGCACAGAATAAATCTCAAATCAGTATGTTTGAATTGCTGAATAATAATGGCGGGGAAAAGGGACCGGGTGAATTTGTGACTTATCCGCCGCTGCCGGATGTTCCCGATTGGCCTGTGCAGGAAATGCTCGACCGGGAAAAGGAATTACTCGGATTTTATATCAGCGGGCATCCCCTGGATAAATATGCCCAGGAAATCCACTGGTTCGGCACCCTTAACTGGGACGATCCGGAAAGTTACCGGGAAGGCCGTGAAGTACAAACCGCTGCGATAATTTCCGAAAAAAAACCGCATATGGACCGCAAAGGCAATATCATGGCCTTTCTTACGCTGGAAGATCGGCGCAACTCTTTTGAAGCAATTGTTTTTTCCTCCGTTTATGAAAAATATCAGGATCATATTGAAAAAGGGGAAATGGTTTGGATCCGGGGCAATGTGGATAAAAGTGGTGAACAGACTTTCAAGATGATTTGTAATGAAATATTACCGCTGGGCCAGGTACGCAACCGGCTTTCCAATGCCGTTCATCTGATTGTGGATGTGAAACATATCAGCGAAGGAGAATTAAAAGATCTCCGCAGCTTGCTTGAGAATAACCCTGGAACAATTCCCTTATTTATAGATATGAGACCCAATGGAAACGGAACCCGCTTTTTGCTGCGTTCCCGAATTCATGGCGTCAGCCTGGATGACGATTTCCTGCGGAAAGTTTACAGTATTATTGGCAGAGATAATGTGAAAATCAGAACCGGATAGAAAATAAATGAGAGCGGTAATTCAGCGGGTCAGTTCTGCTTCAGTTTCAGTAGAATCCCGGATACTGAGTGAAATTAAAACAGGCATGGTTGTGCTGCTTGGGGTGCATGAAAATGATTCCCCTGATGATGCGGAATATCTGGCAGATAAAGTTGCCGGGCTGAGGATTTTTGAAGATGAACAGGGAAAAATGAACCTGTCCTCAGCACAGGTAAATGGCGAAATCCTTGCGATCAGTCAGTTTACTTTATATTCCGACACCCGCAAAGGCCGCCGTCCCGGTTTCAGCAGCGCTGCCAGACCGGAAAAAGCCGAGCCGCTTTATGAGAATTTTATGACGGCACTGCGGGAGCGGTCCATTCCGGTTCACCGCGGTCAATTCGGAGCCATGATGCGGGTAAGTATTAATAATGACGGCCCGGTAACCATAATTATCGATAGTGAAGACCGCCATAAACCACGGCGCTAACGGATATGGAGCCAAAACAGAATGAGTGGATTTAGAAATTTCTTCAGCATTAAACTTTTGCTTAAAGTTCTGGTTTTGTTTGTTGCCTTTATTATTTTCGTTCTTTTACTGGATAATGTTATAA
>JBAPTX010000487.1:0-7147 GCA_049282375.1 Calditrichia bacterium | reverse complement strand
GGTTATAGATGACGGAAAAATAATCGCAGAATTGATACCCGAGCTCTATTTGATGCAGCAGATCAGCGGTAATTTCCCCGGGATTCAGCAACAGCAAAAAGAAAAATCGGATTCACAGCCGCAAAATACAGAGGAGTTGAAAAAGGGCAGTTAAGAGTGTTCAGAACAAGACCAAATAAATTTTTCAGGAATTAACAGGAGGAAATGAGATGGATTTAAAAGGCCAGAAAATTGCCATATTTATTGAAAATTTTTTCGAAGATTCGGAATTGCTGTATCCTTACTACCGGATGAAAGAAGCAGGTGCGGAAGTTTGCCTGGTCGGCCCCAAAGTCGAGTCCTACCGGGGAAAGCATGGGGTCATCATGAAAGCCGATTTGTCAGTGCACGGGGTAAAGACTGATGAATTTAATGCCCTGATTATTCCCGGTGGTTATTCCCCGGACCACATGCGCCGGGTGCCGGCAATGGTGGAATTTGTACGTAAAATGTATGATGACGGAAAACCAGTTGCCGCCATTTGCCATGCGCCCTGGATGCTGGCTTCGGCGGGGCTTCTCAAGGGCAAAAATGTGACCAGTTTTTTTTCCATAAAGGATGATTTAAAGAATGCCGGTGCCGAATGGATTGATCAGCGGGTGGTGAAAGACGGCAATATTATCACCTCCCGCGGACCGGATGATTTACCTGCTTTTTGCCAGGAAATCATCAAGACTCTGCAAAAATGACCTGAAATTGAATGAGCAGCGAAAAATTAACAGGGAGGATCGGGTATGTCTAATTTTGCCCTTTATATGATCGGTGCCATACTGGTGACAGCCGGTATCATTTACGGCATGTACGCTCTGGGAATTGGTTTAGTCTGGATTGTTATTGTTGCCGCAATTGTAATTGGCGGTACAATTATGAGCGGCGTAAAAAAAGCACGCACCAAAGATACCGGTGCTGATTCGGGCCGGGAATAATCACTCCCGGAGATCACAACTTTCATAAAAGATAAAAAAGAAGATTGGAGGATTATGCCGGCTTAACCATTGTTCATCTGCATCTAAGCAGTCTCTCCTCGATCGTTCCGACACAGATCACAAGATTCAAATCAAAAAATTAAAAAATAATTTGCATGGCGGGGTTTTTTCGATATATTCACGCTCCTTACCGTATGAAGTTCGAAAAAGCCTTCGTGCATCTTTTTTACTGATCTAATTAAAATTTTTGAATCATTCAACTGGGGGACGGTCCTTTTATGGGGAGAATTCTACCGTTTATACTTCTTTTATATATCAGTCAAATTTTGGGGAATATTAATTCTGTTAAAATTATCTGGAAACAGAATAAGGAGAACGACCTGTATGGTTATGTTATAGAACGGGATGTAAATGAAACCGGAGTTTACCTGCCGCTGGGAAATACACTGCATCCTGACACAGTTTTTGTGGATGATGATGTCGAACCAGGTATTCTCTATTTATACCGGGTTGCAGCGGTTGATTCGTCCGGGAAGCAAAGCCCGTATTCCTTTTCTGCTTCACTGGGAATTCCCAAAATTACACCCGATTTACCGGCTGTACCCTCAGATTCCATTAACTGTATTCCGCTGGAAAATATTGTAAGTGATCCCAACAATCCTGTCAGTTATCTGTCGGTTGAAGTATTGCAATCAGAAAATATTCAGGTGAGCGTTCAGAACGGAAACCTTTGTCTGCAGGCGGTGCATCCCGGTTATATCGGGACCGCATCTTTTGTGCTGAAAGCCAGTGATCCAAATTCATTTTATGATATAGATACCGTACAGGTGCAGTTTGTTCTGCCTGCCCCTGTCATCAGCAGCATGCCCGATGTGGTTGTGCCCGATAACATGTCTGCCAGCCTCCCGCTGGATAGTTTTGTAAACTATTCCGGCGATTTGAGCAGCCTGAGCTGGAATGGGCAGATTATTGAAGTGACTCCGGCGGGAGTTTCTCCCTCCGTGCTGCAGATTGCGCTGGACAGCCTGGATCATCGGGTGCAATTTTCATTTTCTGACAATTCTGCAATAACTGCAAAAGTGCTGTTTACAGTTGAATCCCAGGGCGGGTATAAAGATTCGGATACCCTGTGTGTGATGACAGAAGCAGCCAATAATCCTCCCGCTATTTTGCAGCCGCTTCCGGCTTGTTTTCTGCGGGAGGATCATAAACTGGTTCTGCCGCTGCAATACTGGTATTCTTTCCTGCAGGATCCGCAAACCCCCGCTTCAATGCTGGCACTGCAATTTTGGGGGAATGCAAATATCAGTGCACAGGTGCAGGGGGATTCCCTTTTTTTACAGCCTGCCCCGGACTGGTTTGGTGAAGAACAGATAAAAATAATTGTAAATGATGGGTTTTTACGGGACAGTGCCGCCTTTTATACGACCGTTTATCCTGTTAATGATCCGCCGGAGATCCATGGACTTCCCAATGAACTTCATTTTGCTTCGGATACACTGTCATTGGATCTCTGGTCTGTTGTCAGGGATAAAGAAACTGCCGATTCTTTATTGAATTATCAGTTCACTGTTTCGAGTGATTCTCTGCTGCCGCTTTATAATCCGGCAACCGGGCGCCTTTTACTGCAGTTTACAAGCCGGCAAAGTTGGCAGGCAGATGTTGCGATCCGGATTAGCGATCCCCAGGGTGCGGTTGTTTTGGATACGGTGGCGGCTTACCGGAAAATAAGCGATCTTCACAGCAACATTCTTCAGACCGCAGCCGGATTTCAGCTTTATCAGAATCATCCGAATCCCTTTAATCCGGCAACAGTGATAAATTACGACATTCCCAGCAGCGGCCGGGTAAGAATTAGTATTTACAATATTCTGGGGGAAAAGGTTAGTGAACCGGTAAATGAAATAAAACCGGCGGGCCGCCATCAAGTGGTATTCCAGGCGGGAAACTTCGCCAGCGGCCTCTATTTTTATGTTTTGGAAGCCGGTTCATTCCGGCAGGTCAAAAAAATGATGATTGCCAAATAGCTGTTTATTTATCCGGGAACAGATGTTTTCAGCCGGCTTTCCTTGAGACCTCTTAAATACATTTTTAATCCCATGTTTTTAATTGTTTTTCCGGGGAAAATCTGCAGTAATATTGAACCGGATTTTTATGCCGGAAGTGATCCCGTTTCAATTCAACAATTAGCGAAAATTTATAGAAAGGTTTTGGAATGAATAATACATCGCGGGTAGGTGTATTTGTAGATGTGGAAAATATCAGGCGAAACGGCGGCTACGGGATGCGTTTTGATGTCCTGCGCACCTTTGCCTGCCGGGACGGTGCCGAACCGATTCGTTTGAATGCATATGTGGGTTTTGACAAACGCCGCGCCATGAGGGATAAACAATACAATACAAACATTATAAACTGGTTTTCTAAAATCAGGGATTTCGGATTCAAAGTTATAGAAAAGGAAGTGAAGTGGTTTGTTGATGAAGAGGGTGTGGAATACGCCAAAGCAAATGCTGACCTGGATTTGGCGGTGGATGCCCTGCTGCAGTCTGAAAACTGCGACAGGGTGCTGCTGGTAAGCGGAGACGGTGATTTTGTGCAGGTGGTGCGCGCCCTGCAAAATAAAGGCTGCCGGGTGGAAGTGCTCAATTTTGATAACGCCTCCCGCGAATTGCGCCGGGAAGCCGATATGGCAATTTCCGGTTATCTGATTCCCAACCTTGTGCAGCTAAAAAACGGAAAAGACTGGGGCGAACTGGGTTCACGGGTGCGGGGGACCTGCTATTACTACAAACATGATGAAAATTTTGGATTTATGACCTATTTGTGTGAACTGGAAAAATTATGGATTACCGATGCACGGGAAGAGGAATCACCCTACCGTACTGCCTATTTTAACGGCAGCGCCGTAGAAAATTTACTCAGGATGAGCGACCTTCCCAGCCGGGATATTATTTTTGAGTTTGACCTTCAGAAATCTGCTCAGAAAAGGGACGGCATGGTTGCAGAAAATATTACCCTCATTTCACGCTGATCCTCCATTTTTATTGCTCTTTCAGGCCGAGTTTGCCAGTCAGAATTCAGGCCGAAAATGACTGGTTGTCAGCTAAATCAAGAAAATTGCAATGTAAATCTCCCGGTGCTGTTGCAAGAAATCCGGGTTGAGAATCGCTTTTCTCCCTTTCCTCTTTAATCCACTTTATCAAAATTCAATAATTCAATTAAATACCTGAAGCAAAAACATTCTATCCAGGAGGGCCTATGAACACCCGGGAATATGAAGTTGCTGATTTTAATGACCTGAAAGACGGTGAAATGAAAAATGTAAAAGTGAATGAACAGGAAATTCTCCTGACCCGCATTGACGGGAAAATTTATGCGCTGGGTGCCCACTGCACCCATTACGGGGCTCCATTGAATAAAGGGGTACTGAGCGGTGATCGGATTGTTTGTCCATGGCACCATGCCTGCTTTAATGCCCGCAGCGGTGAACTGGAAGAACCGCCGGCATTGGATGCCCTGCCGCATTTTGAAGTCACCCGCAAAGATGATAAAATATTTGTAACACTTCCGCAGCAAATCCCCCATTCCCGCACCCCGAAAATGGCCCGTAATGATCCCGGCCGTGATGACCGGGTTTTTGTAGTTTTAGGGGCCGGCGCTGCCGGGAATATGGCAGCACAAACCCTGCGGGAAGATGGATTCAATGGTAAAATAATTATGATTACCCGCGAAAACCGCCTGCCTTACGACCGTCCCAATTTAAGCAAGGATTATCTGCAGGGCGAAGCGGAAGAAGAATGGATGCCCCTGCGGGATAAATCATTTTTTGAAATCCACGACATTGAACTGCGATTGGGGGCAACCGTTTCCGGGGTCGATTCAAAGTCCCGGACGGTGACCTTCGAAGACGGTTCCAGTTTGGAGTATGACAAGATCTTGCTGGCTACCGGAGGAACGCCCCAAAAATTGGATGTGCCGGGAAATGATCTTGAAAATATCTTTTACTTGCGGACCTTCGACAACGCCGATTCGATTATAACCGCTGCTGAAAAAGCTAAGCGGGCGCTTGTTGTAGGCTCCGGATTTATTGGAATGGAAACGGCTTTCAGTCTGAAAAAACGCGGTTTGCAGGTAACGGTGGTAACCAAAGAAGAAATTCCCTTTCAAAGTAAATTGGGTTCTTCTCTGGGAAAAGTTTTTCAAAAAGAACACGAAAAGAACGGGATCACTTTTTTCACCAAAAGCGGAGTGAAAGAATTTACCGGCAACGGAAAGGTGGAGGCAGTTATTCTGGAAAACGGCAAACGACTGGAAGCAGATATGGTTCTGCTGGGCCTGGGAGTTGAACCTGTTACGGATTACCTGAAGAGTCTGCCTCTTGAAGATGATGGCAGTATCAAAACAAACGCCTATTTCCGGGCGGCGGAAAATCTTTTCGCTGTTGGCGATATCGCCTCATTCCCGCTGCTGGAAGAAGGGCGCCTGATCCGAATTGAGCATTGGCGGACTGCTGAACAACATGGACGTACAGCCGCGCATAATATGCTGGGGAAAGATGTGAAATACACGGCTGTGCCCTTTTTCTGGACGAACCAGTTTGATTTGAAGCTCCGCTATGTGGGCTATGCCTCCGATTGGGATGAAGAGTTGGTGCGGGGAAGTTTGGAGAAGCAGGATTTTATCGTCTTTTATTTAAAAGATGGAAAAGTGCTTGCTGCGGCCGGAAATAACCGGAACCGGGAAATGGATGCCGTTTCCGAGCTGATGCGGCTGGATAAGATGCCGGGGCGCGAACGGCTGGAAGATGACTCAACTGATTTTGTGCAGTTACTGAAATCCTGAGGTATGGCAGCGGCAACTGAATCTGAAATCCAGGTGGTCGGTTCCGGCCCAAACGGGTTGGCGGCAGCTATTGTATGTGCACGGGCCGGTTTTCCGGTTACGCTGTTCGAAGCCGAGCCGGAAGCCGGCGGCGGTGTCCGTTCCGCAGAACTGACCCTGCCCGGCTATCTGCATGATGTTTGTTCTGCTGTTCATCCGCTTGCCCGCAGTTCGCCCCTCTTTTCAAGCCTTCCGTTAGCGGAATCAGGTTTAAATTGGATAAAGCCGGATTATGCTCTGGCCCATCCATTGGACAATGGCGATGCTGCTCTGCTGTCAGACAATCTGGAAATCACTCTGAATTCTTTTCAGCACGCTGAAGACGCCCATGAATACGGGAGCCAGATGGAAACCGTTTTACCGGGATACAGGGAGTGGCTGGGGGATGTATTAAGCCCGTTTCCTTTCCCGCGCCATCCGGTTAAACTGGCCACTTTCGGAATTCTGGCCGCGCAGTCTGCTGCAGGATTTATTCACCGCCACTTCCGCGGGGATCCGGCACGGGGTTTTTTTGCCGGCCTTGCAGCCCATTCTATGCTTTCTTTAAACCAGCCATTCAGTTGTGCATTCGGATTGGTACTGGCAGTTCTGGGGCATGTCAACAACTGGCCTTTTCCGGCAGGAGGCGCGGGAAGCCTGACCGCAGCACTGATTACCTGCCTGGAAAAATATGGCGGGAAAATAGAAAAAAACCACCCGGTGCTTGCGGAAAATAATTTAGACCCTGCTGCAGTCAAATTTCTGGATCTGGTGCCGCGCCAGGTTTTGCAGTTGCTGGGTCACCGCATACCCGAAAAATACCGCTCCGGTTTACAGCGGTATCGCTATGGCCCCGGTGTATTCAAAGTTGATTGGGCGCTTTCCAGGCAAATTCCATTTGTAAATCCAGATTGCCGGCATGCCGGAACGGTTCATCTGGGCGGGAAATTTGAAGAAATCCTCCAAGCGGAGGAGCAGGTATTTAAAGGGATGCACCCCGAAAAGCCTTTCGTGATTCTCGCCCAGCCCTCTGTGTTTGACCCGGAACGGACCCCTGCCGGGGGTCATACAGCCTGGGCCTACTGCCATGTCCCGAACGGATCAGACCAGAATATGACAGAAGCTGTTGAGCGGCAGGTGGAACGGTTTGCCCCCGGCTTCTCCCAATGCATTCTGGCCCGGTTCGAAAAATCTGCAGTACAAATGGAGGGTGGTAATCCCAATTATGTGGGGGGAGATATTAATGGCGGTTTAATGGATTGGCGGCAACTGATTACACGGCCGGTTTTCCGCTTTCCCCCTTATAAAATACCTCTGGAAAA
>JBAPTX010000486.1:0-10623 GCA_049282375.1 Calditrichia bacterium | reverse complement strand
GCCATGCCCACACATTCACCGGTTACTATTGAATTCCGCAACGAAGATTGGTGGAACGATAAAGTATATGAATTGCTCAGAAGATATAATATCAGCTTCTGTATCTTCGAATTGGGCGGGGTGCAGTCTCCGCAAGTAGTGACAGCGGAAACGGTTTACCTGCGCCTGCACGGCCCCGGCGCAAAATATCAGGGGAAGTACAGCGAAGAAAGCCTGCAAAAATGGAAAAACTCTTTTTTGGAATGGGCGAAAGAAGGTAAAGAGGTTTATTGTTACTTTGATAATGACGAGAAGGGCTATGCAGCCCAAAATGCGATAGAGTTGTGGGAAATGGTGAGAAAGAAATAACAGGAAATGAGAAAGATGGCCTGCCTTTCGCATGATTGATTTTTTACGCGGGTATTATTTCTGTTTGTAGATGGGTTCTATTCCATCGATATTTGAAGGTCTGATAAAAGTGGATGTTGAATTGTGTTATTTCGTATAGGTTTTTTATCTGTTACACTGATTGATGTGCTGGACATTATTCTGGTTGCTTATATTTTTTATAAAATATACCAGTTTATCAGGGGCAGTATGGCCGCCCGCATGATGATCGGCCTGCTGTTTATACTGGGGATCTCGATTTTAGCGGAAATACTTAACATGGCCGGCAGCACCTGGATTTTTTCACAATTGAAAACGGTTTGGGTTATTGCCTTCGTCATCATTTTTCAGCCTGAATTCCGGCGTTTGCTGCTTTATCTGGGGCAGATTCCGATTCTCAGGCGCATAGTACAGGTCTCCACTACCAAGGTAATTGATGATGTGGTGGCGGCAATTGGTGAACTGTCCCGTAAAAATTTCGGATCCCTGATTGTGCTGCTGCGTGATACGGGATTGCGAGGCATCATCGAAACCGGCATTAATGTGCAGGCCCAGGTAAGCAAAGCCATAATTCTTTCCATTTTTAATCCCCGTTCACCCTTACATGACGGTGCTTCCGTCATACAGAATGATATTATTCTGGCTTCCAAATGCCAGTTGCCGCTGACGGAGAATCCCAAACTGGATCCCAGTCTGGGAATGCGTCACCGGGCGGCGCTGGGACTTTCCGAGCAGACCGATGCCATTATTCTGGTTGTCAGTGAAGAAACCGGGACCATTTCCCTGGCGGAGCATGGTGTATTAACCCGCGGATTAACGGAAGAGGGGCTTCACAAGCGTTTGGTAGAGGCGCTTTCTCCCGGAAAAGCCCGTAAAAGCAGTTTTGCTGATATCCTGAAATGGGGCGAGAATGTTTAAGCATAAATTTGTCTGTGATTTAGCCGATTATTCTCAAGTGCGATTATCTGAAAATGGTTTGGGATGTTTTCGGGTGCGGTTTTATATTGTGCGCTGATTTTTTACCTGAGATTATAAAGTATATGAAGCGAATTCCTTATTCTTTTTTTCTGTTAGCCATCATTTACCTGCCGCTATTAGCCGGTAATAATTCCTTTTATGAAATCGAGCACCAGGACAACCGCTCACTGATTCTGCAGTTCCGGTTCCCGGAACCGGTGCTGTCCGCGGGTGAGAAAGATTCAAGCCGGGTTGTTGCAGAAATGAAAGGTTTAAACAGCGATTTTGCAGAAAACAAGCCGCTGCTGCCGCTGTTTTCATCGGCGGTCGCCGTTCCGGCAGGCAAAGTCCGCTGGCAGATCCTGGAAAAAGAAACCCGGCTGTTCCGCAATAAATCCCCGGTAATTTACCGCAGTGAAGAGAATCAGAACAGTTCACAGCCGTCATCCGCAGTTCCCGCGTATTATCCGCAAAATATTATCCGCCTGCAGGAGGCCGGCATTTTCCGCGATTACCGCATGATGGGAATTCAGGTGTACCCGCTGCAAATGGTACCGGAAGGCTTGCTCTTTTACAGCAGTGTGAAAGTAAAGATCACTTTTGATGATAAGTCCTCCCCGGGTTCCGGGCTTGCCGCGGCCGGGGAACAGCAGGTTTTCAGTTCACTTGTCTTAAACGGCAGCCAGTTGCCGCTGATTCAGCCCGCGGTTCAGCAAAATCCAGTGCCACCCGGGGCCTCTCCAAATGCCGGCAATCCGGACCAGCAGGTAAAATTATTCGTGAACGAAAATGGCATTTACCGTATCAGCGGTGCGGATCTGGTTGAAGCCGGTGTCAATCTGCAGGAGATTAATCCGCAGACGCTGCGGTTGTCCAATAAGGGAAATGAAGTGGCCATTTTAGTTTCCGGAGATCAGGACCTGATATTTGATGAAGGGGATTACCTGGAGTTCTGGGGGGAACGTAATGAGAAAACCTTTAAGGAAAATTATCCGACACTATATGATGACCCCTTTACTGATGAAAATGTTTATTGGCTGAGCTGGGGAGGGGCGCCGGGCATCCGCATGGTGGAGGAAAGCGGCGCGATCATTTCCACCAATCCGGCTCAGTATAACCGTGCCCGCTTTTATCCCTTTACAGTTCACCTGGAGGAAAATAATTATTTCGAGCGCTTTGGCGTGGAAATTGTGCAGGAACTGCTTTATAAAAAAGACCTCTGGTATTTCGATCGCGGACTGCTGGGGATTACCAAACAAACTTATCCGATAAATATTATTTACCCGGATTCTTCACTGGCAAATACAGTGCAGGCTACGCTCAGCTTAAGCGGGCGCTCCGCCGGCAGTCATTCGGTAATGGCATGGCTCAACCAGCGGCTGATCGGCCGGGTAAACAGCGGCTGGTTTGGGGAAAAGCCGCTACTGTTGAGCAACGAAGTGGGAAACCCGATTTACGGGGCCGATTTAAAACATGGCGAGAATGATATCGAATTACAGACGATGGAAAGCGAAAATGACCATGTTTTGTTCAACTGGGCCAGTATTCAGTACAACCGCCAGTATAAAGCCTATCAGAATCAAATAGAATTTACCAAACCGTCTCCGCAGTCCATTTCCAATCCGCAGGTAAACCTCTTTCAGTTTAACATCAGCCATTTTACCCGCCCGGATATCGACATTTATAAAAAGGGCGTCAGTAAAGTTGTAAATTTTCAGATACAGGTAGATAACAGCAGCGGGACTCCCCGTTACCAGATCAGTTTTCAGGATCGCATTCTCACAGATGATGTGCAGTATATGGCGCTGCCCGCCAACCAGCGTTTAAAACCGCTTCGTATTGAAAGAGAACAGGTGTTTAACCCGGAAAATCCTCAGTTGCGGCTGCGGTCCGCCGCCAATTCGGCAGATTATCTGATCATTACCCATGAAAAATTTTATGAGCGCGCCAAAGAATTTATGGAATTCCGGCGCCAGCAGGGATTGTCGGTAGTTATGGTTCGGGTGCAGGATATTTACGATGAATTTAACTATGGCGTCAAATCGCCGCTGGCCATTCAGAAATTTCTAAAATATGCCTTTTACAACTGGGACCGCACTCATCGCCTGCAGTATGTTGTTTTTCTGGGGGACGCCAATTATAATCCTTATGCCAAAGGCACCCTGTCGGAAGATCTGGTGCCCACCTTTTTTTATGAAAGCATGAAATTCGGAGCGGTGGCAACCGATTTTCCCTATTCGCAACTGAGCGGCGATGACGAATTGCCTGATATATTTGTCGGCAGGGTGCCGGTTAGAAGCAACGGCGAATTAATCAATTTCATCAATAAAATAAAAGAATTTGAACTGAACCCGCAGCCGGGCCCCTGGAGAAATCAGGCCCTTTTTATCAGCGGAAATGACGCCGGGACATATGAGTTCCAGCCGGAAGTTTATGAAAAATTCGGCATTGCCCGAAAACCGGCTTTCCGCACCCAGAACCAGCGGCTGATGAACAACCTGCTGCCCCACCATTATTCCGCCTTTAAACTGAATACCATCAAAGATCCCAATCTGCCATTTGACCCGAACTACGGCGGCACTACAGACCTTATTCAGTATTTTGATGAAGGGATTTCTTTTATGACCTTTCTGGGGCATGGGGGCGGAGCTGTGTGGGCCGATGTAGGATTGATGAATCTGCAGGATGTGGACCGCCTGAACAATCAGGGGAAATACCCTGTTATCGCCAGTATGACCTGTTTTACCGGCCGTTTTGAAACGCCGCAGAACAAAGGGCTGATGGGAAAACTGGTGCTGGCCCCCAACAAGGGCGCTATCGCCGCCTTTGCCTCTTCCGGTCTGGGTTATGTGGCCAATGATTATGCCATTCTCTGGAATGTGATGGCGCAGTTGTTTACCGGGGAAGTTCCCATCGGGCAGGCCATGGCGCTGGGGAAAATCAGTTATTTATTGACCTCGCAATATGTGGTAAACGATACTCTGATACCGGGCAACTACTGGGGTCACTATAACGTCAGCAAGGATATGATTCATCAGTATAATCTGATTGGAGATCCCTACACCTCTCTGCAGTTGCCGGCAGAAGACTTGAGTATTCAGGTCAGTAACGAAATTCCGCAGCCCGGTGATACCCTGCAGGTAACTGTTCAGGCGCCTTTGGGCGCGGCGGACGGATACCTGGAATTTTCCGATGCGAACAAGCAGGTCACATATCGCGAACCGGTCACTTATCCCGGGGGTTCAGCCCAATATTTAATTACTTTGCCTCCGGATATGCCCAACGGCAGCGGTTTTGTCCGGGCTTATTTAACTGATGGAAGCAGTGATGCTGCCGGTTACAAGCAGGTGGGCATCAACTATGCATCCTTCGATTCTGTGCAAACACTCCCGCAAAATCCCAATGCGGAAGACAGCGTTTCAATTCAGGCGCTGGTTCGGGATGCTCAGGGAATACAGCGGGTTTATGCAGTGGCAGTATTGCCCGGTGCAAATGTTCAGAAGGATACCCTGCATTTAGCCATGAGCCCGCAGGGTAACGATCTTTACCGGACCACCGCAAAAATCCCGCCGACTTTTACACTGGAGACGGTTTATTTTTACATTTATGCAGAAAACAATGCCGGCCAGGTGAGCCGGATGAATTATCATTATCAGGTGCAGGAAGACCGCCCCGATCCATTTATTTATAAAGACGGCATCCGCTTTACCGGCGGGGAAACCGTCCGCCTCAGTGTCGGCATCGGGAATAACGGGACAATTGCGGCGGAAGGAGTGCAGGTAAAACTATTTTTAGGGATGCAGAATTTTCAGTCGGATAGCCCCTTTGCCACCGAAACCATTTCCATCGGCCCCAAAGACAGCACCAACTTGATAGTGACTTTTCCCTTTAATCTGAATCAGAGTACTTATCCGGTCTATGCGCAGCTTGACCGCAGCGGCAGTTCTCCGGACTTTAACCGGAATAATAATGTGGCAAACGCAACCGTTCCGCTACACTTTGTGAACCTGCTGCCGGCAGTCGGCACTACGTTCAGCGGTACAACAACTGATACTGTGCCACTGGCTGGGCAGAACCGCTTCTGGCTGGCTCCCGGGGGAATTTCAAAATCTGCTGCACTGGAATTCCACACCCGTTCGCTGGCAGACAGCTTGAAGCAAACGGGATTGACACCGGTGCCGCTTGCCGGTTTTCTGCAGCCGCAGCAAATTGAATTCAGTATCGGGGACAGCGCCGCCCAATTTCAAGGTCCGCTGGTGCTCCAGCTTCAGCCGCTGAACGCCTTTTTGGATTCCGCACATATTTCAATTATGGATGTGCAGTTGTACCGCTGGAGTCCCCACCTGCAGACGTGGCAGCAGGAGGCCGCACCTGCGGTAGTCGACAGTGCTGCCGGGTTGGCAGAATTCAGGTTGAACAAAACAGGCCTGTTCGCCCTTTTCTATTCCACAGACGACCTGCCGCCGCATATTGAGCTTACCGTGGATGGCCGGCAGGTGCGGAGTAAATCGATCGTTTCGACTGAGCCGGTTTTGAATATCCTGGTTGAAGATGAAAGCGGCCTGCACATCAGCCGCGATCAGATTGTGGTGCAAGTGGATGGAGTGGAGTTGCCTGCTGAAAAGATTTTTATTCCCGATACAGTTCAGCAGTCTAAAATACTGGGAATTTCCGCTTACCCGGAATTACTGCAGGGTTCACATAATCTGCTGGTGCAGGTAAAAGATGTAAACGGAAATGTATCTGAAAAAGAGTTTACCCTGGAAGTGAACGAAGAGCTGGAACTGCATGTTTTCGGTAACTATCCCAATCCATTTTCGGATGTGACCATTTTTTCCTATTATCTGCAGTCCAGAGAAATAGTAGATGATCTGGAGATCCGTATTTTCACCGTTTCCGGCCGTCTGATTAAACGGATCCGTAATGATGTGAACACTCTGAATCCCGGCAACGATCCGCGCCGGGTTGGATATAATGAACTGACCTGGGACGGCACCGATGATGACGGGGTGGAAGTGGCTAACGGCGTCTATTTTGCTTTATTCAGAATAAAGTATGGTGACAGTGAAAAGCAGGAAATTTTGAAAGTAGCCAAATTGAAATGAGTAAACGGTTTATTACAGGATTCATAATAGCAGCATGCCTTGTTTTTGCCGGCCGGCAGACTGCCGGGGCGGCAGATAGCCGCTACGCCGGTTCGTTTCTGGAATTGGGAGTAGGGGCACGGGCAATGGCCATGGGCGGTGCTTATGTGGCAGTGGCGGATGACGGATTTGCCTTTTACTGGAATCCCGCCGGGGCGTCCATCCCGGAGCGCATGACTCTATCCGGCATGTATGCTTCCCTATTTAAATCACTGGAACAGCATCATCATATTGGTGTGGTGCGCCCGCTGTACGGCGGGGCCGCTTTTTCCTTAAACTGGATCAGGCTGGGCATTTCGGACATTCCCCGCTATTATTCGGAAAATTTACAAAAGGACTATTCCACCCGGGTGAATGATGAGAGCACCGCTGCCTCCAGTTGGCAGGAATTGCAGGAACTGGGGACCGTCTTAACAGACGCGCCGCTGGGATACAACAGTTTTACCAGCGATGCCTTTTTCCTGACCCTATCCCGCCAGTTTAAATTCGATATTGATTTTGGCTGGCAGTATTTTGTACTGCCCGCGCAAATGCCGGTCGGTCTTAATTTTAAATTTATCCGCCAGTCACTGTTCGACCGAACCGCCTCTGGTATCGGGTTGGATGCCGGCTGGATGTTTAAGTTCGGGCTCAATGATTTATTTGATGAAAACCGGCTGGGTAAAATTTCTTTCGGGCTTGCCGCCAAAGATATTTTTAATACCAAAATTACCTGGAATACCGATTCACGCTTTTCCAGCAAAATTAAAAGAAGCTGGCAGGCCGGTGTTTCTTATTTCCAGCCGATTTCCAGAATCCGTGGGCAACTGTTGTTCTCCTACGCCCTTTCCACCAAATATGACAAGAGCAGTCATTACGGGCTGGAGTATGATTATCTGAATCGTCTGGCTGTGCGCTTTGGCCTGGACAATGATCAGTTCAGCGCAGGTGTCGGATTAAAAGTTATGATTTTTCATTTCGATTATGCTTATATCGGTCATGAATTAGGCGGCAGCCACCGCATCAGCACAGAGGTGAGGTTCTGATGAAAAAGCGGGTAAACGGCAGTCTTCTCATTATTTTGATTTTACTGCTTGTCTGGGGATGCGAGGATGAAACCAATAAAGCGGATCCTCCCGGTAAGGTTCAACTGATTGCAAAAACTGCAGAGGATGCGGTGCAGGAGCACGGCATAGACGCAGTGCCGGAGTTTGATGCTATTCTGCTGGAATGGCGGCCGAATTCCGGTGCGGATTTATCCGGTTATAAAATTTACCGCAGCCGGTCTTCCGGGCAAAACTATGTCTCAGTTGCTGAAATCAATAAACAGTTCGGAGCACCGGATACCACCTGGCTGGACAAAAATGTGCAGGTGGAAAACACTTACTATTATTATGTGCGGGCCTTCGATACGTTTGATCAGTACGGGGAACCTTCTGATACGGTCAATTATACACTCGTGGAAAAACCGGTTGCCCTTTATCCCATCAATGATATCGTAACGGACAGTTTACCGGAAATCCGCTGGGATAATGCTCAGACAAATGATTTTATATTCCGCCTGCAGAAGGAAGTGGCGCAGGATACATTGGCTTATCGTATTATTTCACAGCGAAGCATAAAGTATAACTTTCCTGAAGTATGGACATTGGCTGAACTTGGGATTTCAGTACCGCTGGAGCCGGGACGCTATTTCTGGCGAATTGATGCTGTCCAGGTTGGAGTACCGAAAGGCGCCGAGTCCAACTGGGTCAGTTTCAGGATACAATAATTGATAATTGCAAAGGTATTTTAAATGGGAATTCGCAAAATAATCGGTCTGCTTTTATTATTCATCCTTTCTGCTGCCGCGCAGGATTTGCAGAACATGCAGCAAATTCCTTACGGGGACCGGCCTGCCCAGTATATTCTCGGGACAAATGATGTGCTGCTGATTAATGTAAATCTTTGGGGCCATGTCCAGAAGCCGGGCATCTACAGCATCCCCAGTACTTACGGCATCATTGATCTGCTGTCTTCCGCGGGCGGCCCCTTAAAAACAGCCCGTTTAAATGATGTCCGGATTATCCGTAAGAATCAGGAAGTCATAAAAGTAAATATTGAAGATTTTATAAAAACCGGCAATCGTGAATTGCTGGTGCCCCTGCAGCCGGGAGATGTGGTAATTGTTTCCGGCAGCATCTCGGATATCTTTTCCAGAATTGTTTCAATTGTGCGGGATGTTGCCATTATTGTCAATGTTTTTGTTCTGGCAAGGCGCTATTAATCATTTTTAAGCCGTTTATTTACTTGACATAAAATAACACAATTCTTATTTTCCTATTCACAATTTCTCAATTGGGAGGATGCGATGGTCAATATTTACCGGATTATTTTTTTCTTAATAATTATCCCGGTTTTTGCGTTAGCCGGTACATACGGAAGCCGTAACCTTTTGCATGTTCAGAGTGCCAATACTTTGAACAAAGGCACTCTGGATGTCCGCACGAACCTGATTTTCTTCACTAAAGTGGGTGATTATCTGGGCCAGAATAAGCCTGCAAATTTTAATGCAGTCAATTATTGGGACGTGCAGAGCAATGTAATGGTAAGTTACGGGTTTATGGATCATTTTGATGTAACGCTGATGAATCGTATTTACCAGGACAATCACAAGCCCTCCGAGTATAATGCACCGGAAGATATTTTTCTGGATATGAAGCTGGGTTCGTACGGGGTTAACAACAACCGTTTTGGACTGGGTTTGCTCGGGCAGCTTCGAATTCCCACCGGTCAGGAATATAATTATCCCTTCGAACCCTATACTGCAGGAGCTGTGGAATACGGATTGACAGGTCTGTTCTCCTTTTTTAATGATCCCTACCTGCCGGACCGCAGTTTTGGCCTGCATTTAAACCTGGGATGGTACTATCATAACGATGCCGGTAAAGTTATTTATACTGATAATAAAACAGGAACAGAATACAAGGCCGACGGTAATGCATCGGAGCTGCAGTATGGCCTCGGATTTGATTATCCCACCGAATTGTTCAATCTCAATCTGGAACTGTGGGGGATCAGCTTTATTAATCAGCCGGACAAGCTGGCTTACAGCAGAGAAAATTTTACCTATGTAACACCGTCTGTCCGCTTTAAACCGCGTCCCTGGTTCAGCTTCGATCTGGGATTGGATGTGCGTGTCAGCAGTGACAAAGAAACATCTGCCGATGGCATTTTGCCTGCATGGGTTAGTAATCTGGAGCTACCCAACTATCCTTCCTGGAAAGTGTATCTCGGAGCAAATTTTACAATTTTGCCGACAGAAGGCCCCACAACCCAGCCCGGCCGTGATTCTGATGTTCGCTCCCGGGTGGACTTTTTCGAGAATCTGCTGAGAGAGCGGCAAAAGACCCGTAATATAGAAGATGAATTACGCCGCTTGAAAAAAGAACGCGAACAGGCTGAAAAAGAGCTGGAAGAACTTCGCCAGATGTTGGAAGAACAGGATAAATAAACTTAGGAAACAATCATAATCAATCCCTCAAAGATTATCCTTTGAGGGATTTTTTTTTCCCGATAAAGGACCTTTAAATGGATTTTGATAACATTCTTACTGCCCTGCAGAATTCCCGGAAAAATGCGCTTGCCAAATATTCAGGATTTCATGTTGGCGCGGTTGTGGTTACAAACAATGGTAAAATGTATTCCGGATTCAATATAGAAAGCAGTTCCTATAGTTTAACAATTTGTGCAGAACGGGTAGCATTGTATAAAGCGCTTACGGAGGGGGAAACAAATTTTAAGGAGATCTATATTCAGGCGGATTATCAGGGCTTTACCGCTCCCTGCGGCGCCTGCCGACAGGTTTTGATGGATTATGCGCCCGGAATACGGGTAATTCTGGTGAATCCGAAAGGGGAAAAAAAGGAACATCAGTTAAAAGATCTGCTTCCGAATGCTTTTACCGAAAACGAGTTGTATCCGGGAACTTAACCGCTAAAAGTATTACCTCATTTCACTTGTTGATATCGGTTATTATTTAACTTATAATACTCGTATTGAAAAAGGAGGTATAAAATGGCAATCAGCGCTTACGCTCTGGTAAGGATTTCTCCCAATAAAGTCAAAGAAGTTGTGCAAAAAACCCAAAGCATTCTGGGAATTAAACGTATTGATCCGGTAACCGGCCCCTATGATG
>JBAPTX010000485.1:0-1788 GCA_049282375.1 Calditrichia bacterium | reverse complement strand
CCATAATTCAATGCCATCTTTAATTTATAGAGCGGCCGCCGTCCACCTTAATGGTTGTTCCGGTAACAAAATCGCTTCCTTCAATTAAAAACAAGACTGTATTTGCAATATCCCTGGGGTCCCCGATTCTTTGCAGAGGGGTTTTGCGGAGCAACAGTTCCTCTTCCTCTTCATTATAATTATCAGCCAGTAAAATGGTGCCGGGTGCAACGGCATTTACTGTGATATGAGGCGCCAGCGCTTTCGCCAGGCCTTTGGTTAATGCGGCTACTCCTGCTTTGGATATGCAATAGGGAATGTACCCGGGCCAGATGTTTTCCGCAGAAACATCGGTAATATTAATAATTTTCCCCTTTTTCTGCCTTATCATTACTTCTCCCATAACTTGCGATCCTAAAAATGCCCCTTTTAAATTGATGTCCATGAATTTCTGCCAGTCTTTTTCCTGAATTTCAAAAAAGGGGGTAGAGTAAAAAATGGCTGCATTATTTACCAGAATATCAATTCGTCCGAAAGAGTCCAGAATCTCATCACGCATGCGCAGCCAGTCTGCTTTATGGCTGATATTCCCCTGAACCAGCAATGCTTCTGTGTTGATGGCTTTCACCTCGTGGAACGTTTGCCGGGCCGCATCCTTACTGGAGTGATAATGGAGAACCACCTTTGCCCCTTTATGTGCCAGTGTCAATGCAATTTGCTTCCCTACCCGGTGGGCACTTCCCGTAATGAGCACAATTTGATTTTTTATCTGCATTTTTATTCCCCCTGACGGCTATTTGCAAATTGTATAAATTGCAATACGATATATATTGTAGTATTATTTTGTTAAATTTGTTAAACCATAGCCCCTTCCAATATATTGTGAGCAACTAAATGATAGATAGAATAAATAATTATTTGCAGCGCAGGATACAATTGGAAAATTTAGACGAGATTTCTCTTCCAGCAGCGGCCAGGTGGTTAAATGATGCCGGTATTTTAAAAGATTCCGCCGCCAACCCCGGTATGGCCCTGCGGAAATATGTTGAACGGGGGAATATATTCGGTGCTTATCAGCAAAACAATTATTTTTGGTTCATACGCCGGATTCAGGATTATTCGGATATCATTACTGCCAAAGGGCTGACTGAAATTTTAGAATTAAAAAACCGTACCAGCCTATATCGAAAAATTAAACATAATGAAATTCCTGTTTCAAAAACCAACTCCAATATGATCTATTTTAAAGTTTCTGAATTACTCAGTTGGGCCATGGAGAAAAACCAGCCTGAAGTATATGAGAAATTACAACATCGGTATAAAGCGGATGATTTGAAGCAGCATCTTGAAAAACTGAAGACAACAATTAAACCTAATCATAAATAAGGCCATTCATTCAAAACCAAAGTTATTTGATTTAATCGCGATTTTTTAACTGGAGGATCCTGGTATGCACCGAATTTCGAAAATTGTTACTGCTGCTACCATTCTTTTCATTCTTTTCTTTGTATTAAATTCCATGGCAGGAACTGCAACAGGGAATGCGGCAGAGAGAACCGTGAAGATTGTACCTAAGCTTTCTTTATGGAATCCCATTGCTCCGCCGCGAATTCCGGAAGGTAATCTCTGGAATCCAATTGCCCCGCCACGTATTCCTAAACTAAACCTGTGGAATCCGATTGCGCCCCCGCGCATCCCCGAGCTGGCGTTATGGAATCCGATTGCGCCCCCGCGCATCCCTGAGCTGGCCTTGTGGAACCCGATTGCGCCCCCGCGCATCCCTGAGCTGGCGTTGTGGAATCCGATTGC
>JBAPTX010000484.1:0-14715 GCA_049282375.1 Calditrichia bacterium | reverse complement strand
ATTGCAATCTGCCTGAACAGGCGGATCAGGTAATTTTTTAAAGCCAGGGAGGTCCGGTTTAAAAAATTTGCGTTGATAATACTGCCGGAAGACACACTTCAAAAAAATGCATTTTATGCCGGATCATTCTGGCAAAGGGGCAGAATCAACTGGAATGTGGTTCCCGCTCCCGGTGTGGACTTAACTGCCAGATTCCCATTGTGCCGCTGCGCAATGTCACCGGATATTGATAATCCCAGCCCGGTGCCTTTCCCCCGCTCTTTGGTTGTAAAAAACGGTTGAAAAAGATTTTTAATCAGATCGGGGGCAATGCCGGAACCTTCATCACAAAATTCAATCAGGGCAAATTCTTCAAATTTATTCAGCAGCATTTCCCATTCTTCGTTTTTCAGGGTATAAACGCGGCCGATTCCGCTGCTCCGCGCGGCGTGAGAGGAAGATATCTTTTTTGAGGTAACAGTCAGGGTTTCACCCCCATCCTTCATGGCATCAAACGCATTTTTAGAAAGGTTCAAATAGATTTGTCCCAACTGATAGGAATCTCCCAGAATCCATAAAGGAATGTCACACAAACGTGAATGGATACGGATCTTTTTAGGTTTAATTATCTCGATTGTCTCCAGAGTTTCGCGCAAATTCTGGTTTACATCAATGGATTTAAATGCTTCCTTTCCTTTATAAGCCATCGCGCGAAAGCGGCTGAGCAGGTTATTCATGCGGTCGGCATGCTGCTCAATCACATTAAACTGTTGTCCGGTTTTGGCAGGCAACTCTCCCATCTGTGCCATTTGGGCCTGCAGGGTGATGGCGGTGAGGGGGCTGCTCAATTCATGGATTAACTCTGTAATAAACTGGCCGATGGAAGACAGCTTTTCCATATGAATCAGCATATTCTCTTTTTGCGATAACTCCACATATAAATTTTCCAGTGAATCAAACTTTTTCTGCAGTTCCCTGTAGGCAATGGCCTTCTCAAGATTGCTGTTTTCAATAATCTGCTCCATCCTGGAATAAGCAGTTTCCAGTTCTTCCAGCAACAGCCGGTTTTCTCTCTGCAATTCCTCAGCAGAAACAGGGATACTGACTGCGGATTCCTGTATATCTTTATCGGACTGCATGAACTGCCTCTTGCCCGGTAAGGTCCATCAGCTTCAATTCCTCAATTTTATTATTTACCGCCTGCACTTTTACAGGCAACTGCATCTTTTCCAGCGACCGCAAAGCTTCCCGGTAATATTCTTCCGCTTCGGCAATCCGCCCCTGACCCGATAAATAATCTGCATAGGTCTCGCATACTTCGGCCAGGCCTTCCAGAAATTCCTTATCACGATTAATTTTAATACTTTCCTGAAAGAACTTTTCGGCCTTCTGATTGTCCTCTTTTTCAGCACAAATGCGGCCATAAATAAGGTAGACTTCGGCCACACTTAAAACATCATATACCCGTTTAAAGAAGCGCAGAGCTTTATCGCTGTAATCTTTTGCCAAAACAAAATCCCCCTGCCGCAGATAAGTTTTCCCCAGATTTAAATTGGTGAGGGCAATCAGTTGCTTGTCTTCAATTTCATTTGCCATTTCAAAGCATTGCAAATACGCTTTGATGGAATCATCCCATTTTTCCAGATCGGAATAAGTCATTCCGATATTGTGGTAAACCTTTGCCTGACTCTGCCGGTCTTCTTTTTTCCGGTATATTTCCAGCGCTTTCTGATAACTCTCCATGGCACCGGCATGATTTTCTTCAATATTATGAATAATCCCCATATTGGTGAGTGCATGCGCCACATCGTAATCGCCATTATCTTTATCTGCATAATTCAAGGTCATTTCAAAATGCTTTAGCGCCTCTTTGTTGTTGCCGCGTTGAAAATGAATAACCCCCATATTATTGTAAATACGGCTCATCATATTGGGAATCCGGTGGTTCTGCACCAGCCTCAGGCATTCCTGGAATGAGGAGAGAGCACTGTCCCAATTTCCCAGTTTCAACTGGAGCCGCCCGATCCTGCGCAGCGCATCCGCCTGCCCGCGGATTTCACTTTGCTCTTCGCTGAATTCCTTCAATTTTTTGAACATATCAATGCTGTTCTGCCAGCGGCCGATTTCTTCATAGCAGATTCCCAGCGGCAAATAAATGTCGTTGAGGGAAATATCGTCCGGCAAAGCAAGACCGGATTTTTCCTGCGATTCCAGCAGATGTTCAAAATAGACTGCTGCTTCGTTGCAGGCAGACAGATGGAAATGACGGGTTGCAGCCTGGAACAGCAACGGCATGGCCCGCTGGTAATCACCGCCGCGGCGCCAGTGTTCTGCCAGTTCGCCGGTAATATTCCGTGAACCGGAACCGCTTTGCTTTTCCATTTCGGCAGCTATAATCAAATGATATTCCCGCTGAAGCGCATGGGGAATTTCGTTATACAATATTTCCCGCAGCATGGGATGGTCGAATATAAACCCTTCTTCAGTACTGGAAATAATCTGAAGTTCACGGATAATTTTTTGAAATATCTTCAGCAGTTTAAGACGCGGCAGATCCAGTATCAGGGTCAGCAGCGAATCCTCGAAGCGGTTGCCGATTACCGCCGCCACCTGTAATATTTCTCTCTCCTCCTCGCTTAACGCACTGAGACGGCGCATAAATACATCTTCCACCCGGTGGGGCACATCTATCCGCTGAATATCCGGTTTATCGTACCAAATGCCTTCCTTCAGGTAAACGGCTTGCTTTTCCTTCAGCAGTTTCAGGGTCTCTACAATAAAAAACGGGTTGCCTTTTGTTTCAGCAAAAATCATCTGATAAAATTCATCCGTAAACAGAGACTGACCGAAAGTATCGTCAATGAGTTTGATGCTGTTCTGCCGGCTGAGCTTCTCAAGGTTCAACTCCCTGCTGATGCCTTCCTGCCGCATCCGCGATAAAACATCCACAACCATGGCCGGTTTACCGTCTTTCTGCAGGTCGTAACGATCCGTGCGGGTGGCGCCAACCAGCATTACCGGATGGCCGGCAATATGTCTGCTTAAATAATGGAACAAGCGCAGGGTTGATTCATCTGCCCAATGCAGATCATCAATAATAAGCAGAACCGGCTTTTGGCGGGCCAAATAGGTAATTAACTGAAAAATGCCTTCGAACAGGTTACCGTTAACACCCAAATTGTCCGGGGGCTGCTGCTGACCATTTTGCTGAAAGACTTTGAACCGGGTGGTCAATTCAGCGAGTACCGGCATTTTACCCGCCAGAACACTCTCTATTTTAGGCTGATCTTCCACTGAAAGATTATAATTTTCTTCACTGAAAAATTCATGAATGGCATCGATAAACGGAAGATATGCATCCAGCCCTTCCTGATACAGGCAGGAACCGTACAAAACCCAGGTGTGCTTACGGTGGGCGTAGGTTTTAAAGCGCTGGATTAAACTTGTTTTACCCACACCCGCTTCACCTTTCAGGATCAAGCACTGGCCGTTATTTTCCTTTATTTCAGCGAGGGTTCTGCTCATTATCCGGAACTCTTCCTCTCGTCCCACCCATACCGGACGACTACTTTCTTCCGGAGGTAATTCGACCGGCTCGGGCTCAGGGAATTCAAAACCGGAAGCAAAAAAATCTTTCCTGGAAACAGTGGTGGTATGATGCTGCTCATTCAATACCGCCATCAGCGCCTGTTTAAATCCTTCTGCCGTTTCCCAGCGTTGTTCCCGGTCCCGGTGAATGGCTTTCATCACCACATGGTCCAGCTCTTCATTAATTGTCTCCTTAAAACGGGAAAGCGGAGGCGGATCTTCATTCAGTTTTTTATACAGCAGGGTAACGGGAATGTCACCGGTAAACGGCATCTGGTTGGTCAGCATCTGGTAAAGCACAGTGCCTGCGGCATAAATATCACAGCGGCCATCCAGCGGCTCTCCCAGCATTTGTTCCGGCGGCATGTATTCCACTGTGCCTAGAATATCCCCGGCCAGGGTCATGCCCGCCTGGGTGGTCAGCTTTGCGATTCCGAAATCCAGTATTTTCAATGCACCCTGGGCAGTTACCAATATATTTTCACTTTTAATATCCCGGTGAAGGATTCCCAGACTGTGCGCACAGGAAAGGCCGTCCAGAAGCTGAAGGAAAAGATTGATTGCTTTGCGGGTTTCCAGCGGCCCTTCATTGCGCAGTAACTGCGTTAACGGGATTCCCTGAACATATTCCATTACGATGAAACGCCCCTTTTCCGCTTCGCCGATTTCATGAATCGTTACCACATTGGGATGAACCAGTTTGGCCGCAGCACGAGCTTCGCGTAAAAATCTTTCGATATTCTGAGCATCCTGCAGCAGATGGGAATGCATCAGTTTAACAGCGACTTCCCGCTCCAAAACATCATCGAACGCTTTGAAGACCACTCCCATGCCGCCAACGCCGATTTTTTCCTTAATATGATAATGGGATATTTTATCCATCAGGGACATCCTGTTCCGTCTTTAATTCAATCCGTTTTTCGTATCGATTTTTTCTTCTATTTCTTTATCCTTCAATTTCCCCGACTGTAAGTTCAGTTTACCGTAAAGCTCATTGGCACGCTCCAGCATTTTTCGCGCCTCATCTGTCCGGCCGCTTTCCTGAAGCATTTGTGAAAATTCCCGGCTGATATTGGCCAGGCCGAGGGGGATCCAATATTCACGGTAGAGATTCATACTTTCCTGATAGAATGAACGGCTCAGGGTCAGATCTCCGGTTTTCCAGAATATCCGGCCGAAAAGGCTGTTTGCACGGGCAATACCCACCGGGTTGTCCAGCCGGACCAGAATGTCCAGTGCCTTGCCGCTGGTGGTGGTTGCCATTGGGAAATCACCTACTTCAATGTAGAATTCTGCTTTATTCATGTAAATAAAAGCCATTAAAGGCAAGTTGGCACTTTCGCGGCAGAGGTCCAGCGCTTTTTCAAAATGATGAATGGCTGCCGGCAAATCGGCTCTTCGCAAATATATTACCCCCAGGTTATTAAAACTTTCGGCGGCACCCTGCCGGTGCTGCACACTTTGAAAACCAATCAGAGCCCGCTGAAAGTATTGATATGCCCGTTCAAATTCATCCTGCATCCGCAGGATAACCCCCAAATGATTGTTAATGACAGCGGTGCTGACCACGTCATTCACCAATTCACTGGCTTCCAGTGCCGATTCAAACAACTTTCCGGCCTGAAGATACTCGCCTTTACGATAGGAAATTTGGGCTGACTGTAACTGGGTTAGCGCGGAATTTTTAAAATCCCCGGCTGCCTGAAATATTTCTCTGGCTGAATTCAGCAAATCGCCGGCCTTTTTCCACTGGCCCATTTCGGAATAGATGACAGCCATGCGATACTGAATTTGAGCTGATAATGACAAATGCTGATCACGGCTCACCAGGTTAAGTGCTTCCTCGTAATTCTTTAAAGCCGCCTGATAATTCCCCAGAGTTTCATAGGTTTGGCTGAGTGCAAAAATAAATTTTGCCTGATCTTCGCTGGCAAAATGGGGATGGCTCATTTTCTGGAAGGTTTTCAGTGTCAGATCAATATAATGACTGACTTTGCTGTAGAAATCCTCCTCCTGTTCCGGAAAAATTTTCGCCTGCGGCAGGTCTTTTTCCAATGCCGCGCCGCCTATTTTCTGTATAAAAGAATGGGCAATTCTTTTTTCCGCTGGAGCCGCGTGATTTGTATTCTGCTCCAGAATCCTCGCCATCCGATGAATATATCCGCTGACCTGATCTTTTGGTTTTTCCATCCCGTTTTTATTTTCCCTTAAACCTGAACATTTTCCAATTTATGACTGCTGCCTCTCAGTGACTGATCAATGAGATTTGCTTTTTCATCCAAACCAATGCCGCGGTAGGTTTCCATACTTTTGAGCCGCCAGTAGTCAAGCTGATCTTCATCCTGCAAATAGAGGGCAAGCCTTGCATACTCATATTCAGTTTCGGCACACCCCAGTTTATTCTCCAGCAGCAAGAATTTTTTCCGGGCGGTTTTCAGGGCAGATTCAGCCTGCGCCCAGTCGCCCTGTTCCCGCGCGATCATTCCCTGAATTTTATAGTATTCTGCCAGTCCCAGTTCATCGTGCATCTGGTTCAAAAGGCGCCAGGCCTTAAAGTTGTATTCTACAGCGGATTCCAGATTTCCAAGATTGCAATGTGCCAGGGCCCGGTTCAGAAAATTTACCGCCTTCAGAGGCAGTACGCCTAAACGATCACTGATCTCAAGGCTTTTTCCGTAAAAGCGATCCGCTTCCGCCCATTTTTCCTGTTCCGAATAGGTCATCCCGATGTTGTGAAACACCCGCGCCAGGCCCGCCTGATTTCCGGTTCGCGTAAAAATCGGAATACTTTTGCTGTAAAAAGAAACGGCATTAAACCCATTCCCCTGCACATTTTCCAGCGCACCCATGTTATTTAAAATATGCGCTTCCAACTCAGGAACCTGCAGCTTGCGGGCCAATTCCAGTGCGTTATTATAATAAGCAGCCGCAGCCGGATAACCGGATGTTTCAAAATGAACGGTGCCGAGACCATAATTTGCCATAGCTCTGGTAAACGACACTTTTTTCGGCTCATTCTCCATACTCTTCTTAAATGAGGCCGTTGCCTCTTCCCACCTGGTCAGCCAGATCTGGCAGAATCCTTCCTGAATCAGAAGCTGGCTGTTCAGGTCTTTTTCAATTTTTGAGGGCAGCCATTCGCGGGCCTTTGCACAGAGGTTCAGGCTCTC
This sequence comes from Calditrichia bacterium, assembly GCA_049282375.1. Lineage (GTDB taxonomy): Bacteria > Calditrichota > Calditrichia > RBG-13-44-9 > RBG-13-44-9 > JBAPTX01. Next base: position 7,978 of record JBAPTX010000484.1, on the reverse strand, counting down.
TTTGCGATTCCCCAGTACCCGCTCCAACCAGACGGTTTCCAGCAGTATTTCCGCCATAGTTTCTATTTCAACTTCTTCGGGATGTTTGCGGTAAATTTCCATGGCACGGTAATAATATTGACGCGCTTCGGAGAGGGCAGAGGCACGGACGGCATAATCGCCGGCAAGATGCAAATAGTAAAAAGCCTTCGCGGACATTTGAGTAGCGCCATAATAATCTGCCAGACGGAAAACTTTTTCGGAAAAGGAAATATGATCAGCGGATTCTAATACTTCTGCCATTTTTAAATAATAATTTTCTCGGGCCGAAGAACGAATTTGCTGTTTAACCTGCGATAAACAGGCGGCTTTTTTAAACCAGACAGTTTCTCTCCCCTCGCCGGATAATATTTTTTTGTGAATCAGTTGTTTAATTTCCCGCAGAACTACCGCATGGGGAAGATTCATTACTTCCGACAGGAGATAGAGATCAATATACTGCTCCATCAGAGCACAAATTTTTAATATTTTACTTTGACGGGATGATAAATTTTTCAGACGGAAAGAAATGTCATTTTTATGCAGCCTGGCTTTAAGTTTTGAAACAACCTCTTCCTTCTGCTCTGCCGGCCAGCTAAACCAGACACCTTTTTCATTATACAGAATTTCTTCTTCCAGCAGGATCCGGATAGTTTCTACCACCTGTTCCGGCAGATTTCCCGATAAATAAGAAATGGCAGGCACCACATCATTTTCAAAATCCATTTTCCCAAAAACATCAAAAAGGAACTGGCGGATCTCACTGTTGAGCCATCGATCCAGTCTGATCCGTTCTACCAGTTTTTCGCGGTTCATTCTTTCCAGCACATCCGCATAGGGGGGAATTGTTTTTTCCTGATAAACTTTTCCATCCTGCCGCAATGTCACGATCAGCATTATTCGATGATCCACCAGGCTTTGTGTCAGATAATGCAGAAATTTCCAGGTGGTCAGGGGTGCCAGATGTATATCTGTCAAACTGATCAGCAGCGGCTTTTCTTTCGATTTTTCTACCAGTTTGGAAGTAATAAAATGCTTCAGCAGTTTACCCCGGCTTTGCAGTTTATACAGCGCTTCACTGCTGTAAGCGGAAGGAGATTCTGCGGAATCAGGCTGAACACTGCCAATGCAGGACTGCAGATAATCGGGAATTTCAATGTTTAAACTCCGCAGCATCTGGTAAAAAGGGGAAAAAGGATTTGCAGCTTCCACAGAACGGAATGACTGAGAATGGCACAATATTTCGCGACTGCCGGCCCGGCTGCAGAACTCCGCTGCAAAGCGTGATTTACCGACTCCGGCTTCGCCGGTAATCAGGACAAAACTTCCCGTTCCGCTCATCATTTCATTCAACAAAAAATGGAGCCGGCGCTGCTGTTCAGCTCTTCCGCTGAATATGTGCTTGAGGCGGTTCTGAACCACTGCTTGAGGCGAAGAAGATTTTACTTTCATAGCTGTTGATCTTCCCAAGGGCTATACCTTTTTAAATATCGAAATAATCCGGGTTATCTTTAGTTTTCAGGAGTTCTCTTACTAAGCCTGCTTCACCTTTGATAATCGTACCTCCCGAATTCTTTTCCGATATTTTAATTTATTATTTTCCCCTAAAATGATCAGGAAGCATCGCCAAGAGCATAGCGGGAATGCAGAGTACCGCCGGTTTTATTTACAATCTCATCTGTTGCCCGTAATGCTGAATTGCGTTCCGGCGATGTATGCCCCTTTTCTGCGGCCAAATAAAACACCTTCTCAGTTCTGTTTTCTGACGGAAAGTACCGGTCTTTTTGTAATTCACCTGCAAATATGTTGCTTACAATTTGGGATTTATTTATACCTGAAACGGGCTGGATACCATTTCTACAACAATCTGAAGACATAACTCCCTTTCCATTGCAGTTGGATTCGCCAGAATTCATCACACTGCCGGTCAATACCTGTATAGTCAAAATGAGGATAAACCATATTATGTAATTCATGTTTATCTCCTATGTGAGATGCCGCAGTAAATTATCGATTCCGGCTAATGGCAATGGCATAGCGGGAAAAATGCGGAACTTTTGCATTACACACTTTAATACTGCCGGATTCTTTGTCGGCAACAATGGAATCACAGGGCATCTCTACCCATTCTCCCGATGGTTCCACATAGAAAAACGCCAGGGAATCAGTATTAATATTATCTAAATGCAAGCCGGTGGTTTTCAGATTGATTAAGGCATAGGGGTCAAATGTCAGGCCGTGGGGCCCGAAACTAAGATCAACCATTCCGCCAAGATGACCGGTATTCAGCCCAATAGCAATCTCACTTGTATCCGCAATCGACTGCGGCAGCACCTCGAAAGACATACCGACTGTCAAGCCGCTTTCGCCGCGAATGTATTCCAGCTCCAGACGGCCGCCGGAATCCGGAGAAACCTCTTTGCTGGCAGTAATCACCTTCCCGAAATTAATTTCGGAATCCTTCCCCAGCGGAATAAACTGTAATTCTGGCTGGCCGGACTTTTTCAGGCCAGCCGGTGCCAGCGGGCTGCGATCACAACCGTAAAAAGTGCCGAGCAACATGATACACAGCAGCATACTCATTATTCCACTTAGTGCCTTTTTACCCTTCTTCATATTTCACTCCTCAAATAAATTCCGCATCGCTTTTCTTCTGATAATATTACAACCATTATGCCAGTTTAAAGGCTGATGCCTATGTAACTGTTTATAAAGGAATTACTGAACGAGCGTGAAAAAAAAGGCCGGTTTAGGAATGGCTGATATCAGCCGATCTTTATATTTTCAGCCGAATGGCTGAAACCGGCCGATACAGAAAACAATTTTTATAGCAGCATTACTTTTTAGCTAATTAAAAAACCCTGCCGGTTAGAGCAGGGCTTCCAATTGCATATCTTTGATTTGTAGATTGACTTTTTTAAGCACCAAATTTTTTAAAACGGAGGGCGTTCGCCAGGGCAATTAAAATGATATTTTTCATCGGCATTCTTCCCAAAAATCCGCGGGCGCAATAGCGTTCCCCAAATTTTTCGACTTCATCACGGCGGCTGTATTTAGACCATAACAGCGCCGGGACCGGGTGCCAGCTATGAGATTTAAGTAAAGCCGGTGTAGAATGATCCCCGGTAACCACCAGCACGTCCGGCGCCAATTCCCGCAAGTGCCCGGCCCATTCATCAACGGTCTCAATCATTTTAACCTTTGATTTAAAATTCCCGTCTTCGCCATAACTGTCCGTCTTTTTAAAATGGAGAAAAAAGAAATCATAGTGCTCATAATTTTCCTTTAACTGGCTCCACATATCATCAAATGTTTCGGGCACCTGCGGTACTTTCATGCCGACCAACCGGGCTAAACCGCGGTACATGGGATACTGTGCGACGGCAACGGACCGCAATCCATATCTTTCTTCCATAGAGGGTATGGGTTCATTCCTGGCAAACCCCCGGGCCAGAATAAAATTAGCAGGATGTTCATCTTTTAAAACAGTTTTTACCTGATTTAAAAAATCCTTTACATATTCTGCAGTCCGGCGGGATTCTTCATTTTTACCTTCAGGATTTATGGGCGCTTTTCCCACCTGTTGGGGATCGGTATCATTTAAATCTCCGCCCAGGTTATCTCCCCTTAACACCAGCACAGCACGATGTTCGGATTCGGTTTCCAGAAAAAATTCAACTTCTGACGGCAGCTTGACCTCCTTCCGGATCTTCTCACATAATTTCCTGTTCAGCTCAGTGGAAATACGACCAGCACGGCGATCCGTAACTTTTCCGTTTTCATCAATGGTGCAGAAATTCAGGCGCGCCGCCACATCTTTGCCCGTCAATTCAAAATCCACACCAAGAGCAGAAAGCAGTCCTCTTCCGATATCAAACTCTAACGGTTCATAACCGAAAAGCGATAAATGAGCGGGACCGCTTCCTGGAGTAAATCCGGGATGGATGGGATCTAAAAGACCGCTTATGCCCTCTGCCGCATACTGATCAAAATTGGGTGTACTGGCGGACTCCAATTCTGTTTCTCCTTTCGCCTCAAGCGGCAAACCGCCCAATCCATCCATGATTAAGAAAATAATTTTGCTGTCATTTTTAACCAGTAGATTTTTCCAGGTTTTTTCATTCATTTTTTCAACTCCCTTTCTATTAGGATTCTTTCAAAACGGTTTAAAAATACAACAGCGCCCGGATTCCTGCAATTACTAAATAAGCGGAAGCGGGGTTTGGGTAAAAGCGAAATTGCTGCATTTTAAATTCGCGGGATAAAACCCGGACATTTTCCAAATAATGAATGAATTGCTTTATTTTTATTCAACTTCTATATTTTGCCAGTTTCAGTTTTGTTACCGGGTAACCAGGAAATGATACAGTCCGATTTAAAATTGCCTTTTCGCAAGCGAATGAAAATCCGAAGCATGTTCAGCGGCATCGGCAGAAAATTCCTGTTTTATTTTTTCTTTCTTGCCATTATTCCTATTGTTCTAATTGCCTATCTGGGATACAATTTCAGTGAGCGGATGATGGTTAATCAGAATTTGCGCTATCTGGAATTACAAAATGAACTGGTTGCTAACCGGCTGACTGATTTTTTCCAGCAGGCGCAATTCAATTTGTCGCCGCAGAACCCGGCAAATGCATATTTTTTCAACTGGATAAGCCAGCTTTTACAGCAGCGGCAAAACCTTCTTCCACAGGATCTTCGCAGCATCAGACTGTTTTTTGAAGAACATCTGCAGGAAAATCGTGAATTCAGTTCCATTTCCCTGTATAACAACAACGGCGGTTTAATATTTACAACGGAAAATTCACCGCCACCTGTAAGCAGCGGCCAGTTCAGGCCTGATACAGATCCTGATGACTTTAACATCATAATGGTTTCTGCCCCGAAACGCCCCCCGGAAATTTTTATTAAGCTGCCCGTCTATTCTCCGCAACAAAACAGCCCGGACTGGATTTTGGGGCATATCAGCAGTGATGCCGTAGAAGGAATCCTCAGTTATTTCAGCAGTCAGCGGCAGATTTCCAAAATTTTTCTTACGGATAAGTATTACCGTTTTATTCTTGGCGGACAAACCGCTTCTTCCGACCGGCCCGGAGAGAAAGTTCAATTAACCATCAACAAAAAAGGCATTTTTACCGGCCCGGACGGACGGAAAATCCTGCGCTCCACACGTTACGTTCAGCAGTTTGGCTGGTATCTGGTTTCACAGTCGGACTACCGGGAAGCACTGGGCGATCTGATCCGTCTTCGAAATCGTATTCTGCTGCTGGTGGGCGGCTTATTGTTGGTCCTGATCCTTCTGGCACTATACATCAGTCAGCGAATAACAATTCCCATACGCCAGTTAGTTTACGCCGCGCAGGATATCGGAGCCGGAATGCTGGATGCCCCCATCAAAATAAAATCGAAAGATGAAATCGGGCAATTGGCCCATGAGTTCAATGAGATGCGTAAAAGCCTGCTGGATTCCTATGAGAATCTGGAAAAGAAAGTGCAACAACGAACCGCAGAATTAAAACAGGCGCAATTCCAGATTATGCATCAGGAAAAAATGGCATCCATTGGTTTACTGGCAGCGGGAATTGCACATGAGATTGGTAACCCGCTGACCTCAATCTCCTCTCTGACGCAGCTCCTGAAACGCAGGTTGAAGGATGATGTGAATTTAAATTATCTGAGCACCATTATGAAAAACATAGATCGCATATCACATATCGTCCGGGAGCTGGTGGACTTTTCCCGCCCCTCCAATTATCAGGCCCGTTTAACGGATGTTAATGAAGTGATAACCGCCGCAGTTGGCATTGTTAAATATGATAAACGCTCCAAAAATCTTCATTTCAATCTGGAACTGGAGCCGCAAATACCGCCTACATTTTTGGTGGCGGACCAGCTTCTGCAGGTTTTCATTAATCTACTGTTTAATGCAGTGGATGCGATGGAAGGATTTGGAAATACAATCACAGTTCAGAGTCTGCATCGGGATAATACAATCCAAATTAAAATTGCAGACACCGGCAGCGGAATTCCACCGGAGCAGCTTGATAAAATATTTGAACCCTTTTTTACTACCAAAGAAGTGGGAAAAGGCACCGGCCTGGGATTATCAGTCAGCTACGGCATTATCCGGAATTTCGAAGGCAATATCACGGTTGAAAGCACGCCGGGCAAGGGTTCAACATTTTATATTTCAGTCCCCGTAAAAACCGGCGCAGCACGAAAGGAAAAAGTAAATGGCTATCAGAATTCTAATCGTTGATGACGAACCCACCATCCGGGAAACCCTATCAGTCGTTTTAAATGAAGAAGGTTACAATGCAGAAACTGCCGCAAACGGACAGGAAGCGCTGGAAAAACTGACAGAAAACAATTTTGATCTGGTCATAACTGATTTGAAGATGCCGGAAATCGGCGGAATTGAACTGCTGGAAAAAATAAAGCAAAAGGCCCCCCGGACCTCAGTGATGATAATTACTGCATACGCCACTGTTGAAAGTGCCATTCAGGCGCTTCGGCTGGGTGCGTACGATTACATGATCAAACCCCTGGAATTTGATGATGTAATTCTGCGTATCCAGCGTTTGATTGAACATCGCGAATTGATTAACGAAAATGAATTCCTGCGCCGCGAAGTGCAGGACAAATTCAGTTTTTCAAACATTATCGGCGAGAGCCCGCAAATGCAGGATATTTTCCGCCTTATTCAAAAAGTGGCCGGTACAAAAGGCAATATTTTAATTTCGGGAAGAAGCGGAACCGGGAAAGAACTGGTGGCTCGTGCCATTCATTACAATTCCAATCGAAAGAAAAAAAGGTTTGTAGCTATAAATTGCGGCGCCATTGTAGATAATCTGATGGAAAGTGAACTATTCGGCCATAAAAAGGGTGCATTTACCGGGGCGGTTCGGGATAAAGAAGGGTTGTTCCAAATTGCTGACAAGGGTACTCTGTTTCTGGATGAAGTTGGGGAAATCCCACTGCACCTGCAGGTTAAATTACTGAGAGCAATTGAAACCGGAGAATTTTTACCCGTCGGAGAAACGACTCCCGTTAAAGTAGATGTGCGGATTATTGCTGCCACAAACCGTGACCTGGAAAAGGAAGTCGAAGAAGGTAATTTCCGGGACGATCTTTTTTACCGCCTGAATGTAATCGGGATTCAACTGCCTTCCCTGCAGGAGCGCAAAGAAGACATCCCGCTGCTGGTGAACCATTTTATCAATAAATATAACCGGGAGTTAAACCGGCAAATACAGGCAGTGGATGAGGAAACAATGTGGATTCTGATGAATCATGAATGGCGGGGAGGCATCCGGGAATTGGAAAATGTAATTGAACGGGCACTGATTCTCTGCGAAAGGGATGTGATCACCAAAACCGATTTACCCCCAAATCTGGTAAGAGTAGAACCGCCGGCGGAAAAGCCGTTGAAATTAAAAGAAGCAGTAGCTGAATTCGAAAAAGAACATCTCGCACGGGTTTTACGAACAACTGAAGGGGATAAAGAACAGGCAGCCCGAATACTGGGAATCAGCCTCAGCTCACTTTACCGCAAAATTGATGAACTGAAAGTTGTATTTTCCTGAAGAAAATGGAAGTTTAGTCAAACAAAAGATTATGTTGATTTGCCGGACGACTGCAGGACATATTCACTTAAAGTCAGAAACCGGGTATTGACTGATTTCAGATACCTGATCAGCCGGTTTAATCGGGAATGCGTTTGATTTAAATTATAATAATGCCTCAACTTATAATTGAGATTTAAGTTTTTTATCCGCTCCTGCTCGGGCTCGAATTCCCAGGGATGCAGATAAAAATTATAGAATCCATCCTGTTTCAGTTTCTTTGCCACCAGCGTGCGGAAAATCCAGTATGGAATTATCCGGAAATAAGCCCCTCCTGCCATGGGAAACTTCAAGTGCAGGATAGAGACAGTTGACACCGGAACCTCGAACAGATC
>JBAPTX010000483.1:0-1598 GCA_049282375.1 Calditrichia bacterium | reverse complement strand
ATACAGTGCTGTTTTCTACCCGGGTTACCTGTTTGCTGTCCCGCTGGATGTAGGGGGAATGATAGTCAATCAGGTTTTCCAGCGTCAGACAGGTATCAATAAAGGATTCCACCGCTTCCACACCATGCTTGTCGATGTACCGTTTTATATGGGTGGCATGATTGGCCATTTCATCAATCATTTTGCGGTTGGTATGCGAAAAATAAAAGTTATTCTTAAAGAAGTCCGAGTGAGCAAACACATGGGCCATTACAAGTTTCTGATCCGTCAGGGAGTTTACGTTCATCAAATAAGCATAGGTCGGATTTGTATTGATTACCATTTCATAAATTTTCTGCAGACCGTATCTGTATCCTTTGGCAAGCTGATCGTATTCCATACCAAAGCGCCAGTGCGGATAACGCACCGGAAATCCGCCGTACGCCGCCAACTGGTTCATGGTGTCATAATCAACAATCTCAAAAATTGTCGGAAAAAAATCCAGCCCGTAATCGCGGGCATATTTTTCAATTTCCGGCTGCAATTCCAGAATGTCCTGCTGAGTAATCATCGCCCTTTCCCTAAAAAGTCTTTTATTGAATCCAGTATATTTTCCTTGCCGGCAATGTGGGAGAGTGCAATGTTTTCCCTGTCGGAAAAGTTCTGATGCAGGTAATGCAGAAATTCTCCGCTGCCGTAGGTGCTTTCCACCTGGCCGTATCCGAACAGATTTACCCGGTTTAGCAGTTTATCGGCAATAATCTGCAGGCAGAGCCGGTTGTCCTCTTTTGACCAGTTGTCCCCATCCGAAAAGTGGAAGGCATAAATATTCCATTCTTCCGGCGGATAATCCTGGTCAATCATCGAACTGCACAGTTCATAAGCACTGGAAATCACCGTTCCGCCGCTTTCCCGCACGGTAAAAAAAGTTTCCCGGTCTACTTCCTGCGCCTGCGCGTCGTGAATGATGTAGCGGTTTTCGATACCTTTGTATTGAAAGCGCAGCCAGGTATCAATCCAGAAACTTTCCATCCGCACAATTTCTTTCTGTTCATCCCACATTGAACCGGATACGTCCATCATGTAAATAATTACCGCGTTTGTCTCGGGTAATTGAGTGATTTTCCAGGAGCGGTAGCGGTAATCATCGCGAATGGGCACCACCACCGGTTTGTTAATCTGGAACTGCCCGGTGCTGATCTGCCGTTTTAAAGCTTCACGATAGGTCCTTTTGAAGTGCCGCAGAGATTCCGGTCCTGTTTTGCGGATTCCGGTGTACTTATCCTTTTCGGTAACGATTTCTTTTTTGCCGCGCGGTTCAATATTAGGCAGTTCCAGTTCTTCCCCGATAATTGCCGCCAGTTCTTCCAGAGTCAGTTCCACTTCGCGCAAGTGCTTTCCCGGGAGATTTCCTGCCTGGCCTTCTCCCTCGTCCCCCTTGCTGCCGCCTACCGGGTCTCCCGGCTGACCGTCTCCCTGCCCGGCGCCGCCGTTGCCGTTATCGCCGAAGCGAAATTTCGGGATATCCACCTGCGGCAGGGGAATGGAAACGAGGTCTTTTCCCTTTCGTCCGATCATTTCGCCGCTGGAGATATATTTACGCAAATTCTCCTTTATTT
>JBAPTX010000482.1:0-2705 GCA_049282375.1 Calditrichia bacterium | reverse complement strand
GTTCAGTATGTCCGTCGTTACTCCACCTGCGGCGGTCTCGCTGCTGCTGCCCGCTCCGGCCGCCCAGGTGGATCCGGACAGTGCTCAATTTGTCTGGCGCAGCGCCGGTGCGGATGTGCAGAAATATTGCCTCCAGGTGGCACTCGATTCCCTTTTTGCCGCCAGTATTACCGATTCCGCCATTAGCGATACCGGCGCGTTTGTCACCAGTCTGGGGGCGAATGAAACTTACTGGTGGCGGGTGCGGGCTAAAAACAGCGCCGGGTGGGGTGAATACAGTCCGCCCCGCCGTTTTGAGACCGTGGTAACCGGTATAAATAACCCGGCCGGAATGATTCACAAATTTACACTGGACCAGAATTTCCCCAATCCTTTTAATCCGCAGACGCGCATCAATTACACCTTGCCCGGCAGGCTTCGGGTGCGGTTAACCATTTTCAATTCGCTGGGGCAGGCGGTGGCAGAGCCGGTTAACGAAATGCAATCGGCAGGGAAACATTCGGTCAGCTTCCGGGCGGATGATCTGCCCAGCGGAGTGTATTACTGCCGCCTGAGCTGCGGGAAAAAACGGACGGCAGTGCGCAGGATGCTGCTTTTAAAATAAAAGGAACTAATAAGAAGGAGAAGTACATGAGAAGCAGTTTTATGGCACTTATAGGTTTGCTCCTGTTTGCCGGGCTGTTGCTGGCCCAGCCGGGAGAAATGCTGTTAAATGAAGGATTTGAAACCGGTGTGTTCCCGATGAACTGGACCATTTACAATGATGCGGATGAGCTGGGCTGGGTGATCGGCTCCGGTATTTCCCACACCGGCAGTTATCATGCCGAGATGGAAAGCAGTTTTATGGGCGCCAATTATGACGACTGGCTGATTACGCCCCAACTGCTGCCGGTTGCCGGCGATTCCATCAGTTTCTGGGCGCAGGGAGAAATGATGGTCAGCCTGTCCACCACCGGTAAAAACAAAATCGATTTTTCCAACTTGCTGGGGCAGTTGACCGGCGGCGTGTGGGACTGGACCTACTACAGTTTTGACTTAACTCCCTATGCCGGCGATACCATCTATGTGGCGTTTACCTGTTTCGGGCAGATGTTCGGCGGCTCGGTGCCGGTAATGGACGATGTCAGCGGTCCCGAAATTCTGGTGCCCGACTACCCAATTTTTGTCAGCAATGCGGATACCCTTAATTTTAACCGGGGCCGCGGTATGGTGCGTCTGGGCGAAACCGCAGACGAATGGCTCAAGATAACCAATATGGGCGGAACTGATTTGAATATCACCGCCATCAATACCGGCAGCCCGGATATTCTGGTGCAGCCCTCCGCACTGCTGATCCCCTCCGGTGTAACCGACAGCGTACACATCAGCTGGACTGCCTCTCAGACCGGAATCGACTCCCAGTGGGTGGAATTTCTGCACGACGGCGGCAGCTCCCCGGACCGGGTGGAAATGACCCTCCATGCAGCCGCGGCCGAAGCCTATCTGGTGGATTTTGAGCTGCCGGAAGAAGACTGGTTTGTGCCCTGGGGCTACGGCCTGACCCTGGACGGCGTCTGGCAGGCCGATAATTTTCTGGTTCACTGGGGGAACCAGTCCGCCATGAAACCGGGCTGGTCCGGCGGCGATACCACCTATCTCTATTCGCCCCGGCTGGATATGAATCAGGGCGCAGCAGATATGAGTTTTTATTATGTAGTGGACGGCTCCGGCAGCGATACCCTGGAGGTGGAGATTTCCGATAATGCCGGCGTAAGCTGGCAGTTGCTGGACCGCATTGTGGTCAATAATCCGGATTGGAAACCGGCGGCTTATGATCTGTCTGCTTTCAGCGGGGACAGCCTTTATGTGCGCTGGCACTATATTTCCGGCACAATGGATGGCAGCAGCATCTATATGGACGATCTGGTTCTGCCGGCCCGCTATACCGAGAGCAGCGGAGTAGTTTACGCCTCGGTGGACCGCCTGGATTATGGCGCTTTGCTGCAGGGCCACAGCAGCAGCCGAACCGTAACGCTGATCAATGCCGGAAGCCCGCTGACCATTAACAGCATTACCAGCAGCAGCGCTGCATTTACCATCAGCAACGCTCCGGCATCACTGGATCCGTTTGCCAGTGCAGAATTTCAGGTGACCTTTGCGCCGACCAAACCGGGGCCGGCCATAGCAACCATCACCATTGATCATGACGGTATTAACGGCAGCCGCGAAATGCTGACCATACCGGTGATGGGATTCGGACTGGTGCCGCACATGCTGAATTATGCTGATGATTTTGAAAATAAATTTTCTCTTTACAATTATGAAATGACGGCAGCCGGTGAATCCCAAATGGTGATTGATGACGGTGCCGGAATGGAAAATTCAGTATTCAGCGGGGACAGCACTCTCGCCATCATGAACAGCACCGGCACCGGTGAAAGCGCTGTTACCGGCTATTTCAACCTGACGGGCATCAGCAGCGCGCGCCTGTCCTTCGGGTGGGGAATCAATTCCTATTCCATGGACGATTATCTGGTCGTGGACATTTATGACGGGCAGTGGCACAACTCAGTGGACTCGCTGGCCGGCGGTTTCCTGAATTCACGCACCTGGTTCCCGGTGGAAATTGACCTCAGTTCTTACAATCCGGGTCCCGATTTTGCTGTCCGTTTCCGCACGAAACTGAGCTTTCAGAACAATGCCGCTTACCTGGATCTGCTGCAGGT
>JBAPTX010000481.1:0-3386 GCA_049282375.1 Calditrichia bacterium | reverse complement strand
GCGGATAGTCTACCCGCAGGGAATGACTTTCACCGTTCCGGGTCCGGATGCTGACTTCAGTGGCCTTCAGGCGCGGGAATAATTTTTCGAATTCCGGTTCAGCCACCACTTTGATTTTGGGAAGCAGTTCCCGGATTTGCGGGTCTTTTAATTTTTCATCACTGAACTGAGCAGGCGTAACCATGCCATCCACCATTGCTGCGGCCAGGCAGTAGGGCAGGCTGTGGTCGGCTGTTTCTTTGCTGGCGGGCTTATACTTGGAAGGATCGGAGAGAATATCGGCTGCCCGGGCAACTGTTTTAACCCGAATCTCATCCACCTGCGACGGACGGATCTGCTTCTCTTCTTTCAGTTTTAAAACAGCGGTAATGGGAGAATGGGTCAGTGCTTCGGCAGCATAGGCTTTCATGCTGCAGCGCAGGATCCGCCAGTCACTGCCCAGATCGCGGGTCAGCAGCTCCAGATCAAACTCGGGGCCGAATGTATCTGCAAGGCCTTCTTTCCCGTCAAGCACATGTTCGGGGCCGCTGTAGCCTTTACCTGCTAACTGGGCCGCTAGTACCCCGCTTTGAACTGCCATCGGATCAACCGTATTTTTCATATTGGTCAGTTTACCCGCTGTTACTGCCCCCAATGTGCAGCAATGGCTGCCGGAGATGCCGATTGCGTTTACCATCTGCACTGAATCCAGACCCAGGATTTTCCCCGCGACAACGGGTGCAACAAAGCCGGTTAAAGTGGCATGATGCCATTTGCGCTCGCGAATGCCGGGATGGGCAAATTCACACATGCGCTGCTCAAACTCATACGCCAGGGCAATTGCTGTGATAACATCCCTGCCATTTTTTTGCAGTGCTTCGGCTGGAGAAAGGGCAGCCGGGATCAAATCACTGGGGTGGGAAGGATCCTCTTCCCAGTAGATGTCATTGTAATCCAGCGCCCGGATTAAAAGGCTGTTGAGCAGAGCCGCATTTATCATGGGCAGGCGCGAACCTCCCACCAGAACGGTTGCTTCGGCCTTGCCGCCCATCTCCCGATGCAACTCATACTGGATCTGCACATCTTCGGTGGTCCAGCCGCCAAACGCACAGCCGATCGAGTCCAGCAGAAACCGTTTTACTTCCTGCACTACCTCCGCCGGAAGTTCATCAAAGGTCAGGTTTACGGCAAAATCAGAAATCTTTCGGGTAATGGTCTGCATGTAAGTACTCCTTAAATAGGTGTTGGAAATCAAATTTATCCGGACTCAGGATGTGCTCCTTTTGAGCGACCACCGCTCAGTCACTTAATTAACAGCGATTTGTAAAATAAAAAATGGTGCGCAACTGAACCGGCCCTGGAAAATCCGGTCTTTTGAACCTGAACAGCTTCAGGGAGCAAAATATAGCAGAGCGCGGGGAAGCGGGCAACCCCGGAAAGAAAATCAAAAACCGGGCAGTTGCCGGCCCGGTTTTAAAGCTTGGGAGGAAATATTTGTATTGACAGCAGAAAAATCCGCGGACACTTTTTGCACTCATCTCCCGCCTGGGTTACAAACGGTTCTTTATAAAAGTCTTAAAATATCGTTATACATAACAAAAATGATGAGCACGAACAGAATGGCCATTCCAACTTGCTGAATTTTTACTTTGGTATTAAGAGATAGCGGTTTGCGGCGGATTTCCTCGATCAGGGTAATGGTGATATGGCCGCCGTCCAGCGCCGGGATTGGCAGAATATTTACAATAGCCAGCATAATGCTGAGATGTGCGATCAATTCCATGAGGCTGGTAAAACCGCTTTTGGCAAAATCGCCCGCCATTTTTGTAATCATAATCGGGCCGCCCAGCATTTCTTTGGCTGATTTTTTACCGGTCACCAGCCAGCTTAATGCTTTAATGTTCATTGTGGTAAAAAACCAGGTTCTTTGAAAACCTTCGGCCAGTGCCGGAAACACCCCGATTTCCCGTTTATCATAATAAACCCCGATCCCAATTTTCCCCACCACCTTTTCACTTCCATCTTCACTGATAATGCTCGTGGATTCCGGAGTAAGGGTTTTGCTGATTGTCTTGCTCTCCCTTAAAATCTCTATCTGCAGCGATTTTTCAGCGTTTTCCTGAATCAGATCGGTCATTTCATTCCAATTATTTACCGGCTGCCCTTTAATACGGACAATCCGGTCGCCCCGCTGCAATCCCGCATGATCCGCAGGTGAATCCGGTTGAATTTCGCCCACCCTTGCCGGAATGAGCGGGAAAATATCCAGCATATCCGAATTCTTTTGCTGGAGCACATTTTTATCAAAAACAACTTCTGTTTCTCTGCCGCTGCGCTTTACAGTAAAGGTGATTTTGCTGCCCAGATTGGCAATATATGCCTGGCTGATATCATTCCAGTTGGTTACCTGCTCTCCATTTACGCTGATAATCTGATCACCGGTCTGGAGGCCGGCTTCTTCGCTGATGCCTCCTTCCACCACCTGCCCCACCGTGGTGGACGGCAGCATGGGTTCCCCTTCAAAATGAAGAATCCCGCTGATAATCACCCAGGCTAAAATCATATTCATGGTAACGCCGCCAATCAGGATAAGCACTTTCTGCCACCATTTTTTACTGGCAAATTCATCGGGAGCACCGGTCAGGGATTCGCTGTCCATACTTTCGTCCACCACGCCGGCCATCTTCACATACCCGCCAAATGGTATGGCGGAAATACAGTAATCTGTTTCACCCAGTTTAAATCCGATCAGGCGGGGCGGGAATCCGATGGAAAAGCGGTCCACCCGCACTCCGAAAAGTTTGGCAAACATGAAATGTCCCAGCTCATGAAAGAAAACAAGGATACTCAGCACAAAAATGATGGATAATAAGTATATCATTAGAAATCCTTTAAACTGTTAAATCTGAAGACAAAGATAATTAGATTTTCCTTTTACGCAAAATGTTTCAAATGTTCATTAGTTTTATTTCTTTTTTGAATTATACGGGTTTCTCCTTCCGGCTAAGGGAATTCATGAAAAATGTTTTGATGGTAGAAAATCCGGTAAAAAATAAAGTTTTTCCTGATGCAAAGGCTGAAGGATATAGAAAACCGTTGAACCCCTGCCGTTTAACAAAGTATGAAATTATTCAATAAAGAGGAGGATGAATATGTCCCTTGATCTGGCTTCACAATATCGACAGCCGTTAGTGCTGTTAAGCGGGATTGCCACCGGGCTGTTCGATTTTCTGGTCGAAAAGGAGATGGCAACTGCAGGTCAGGTTGCAAAGCATTTTAACTGGGATCTGCGGGGCACAGAAATTTTTCTTCATGCTTTATGCGGAATAAACTGTCTGAAAAAGGAAAATGACAAGTTTCGTTTCGCTGATGAATGCAGGGATGATTTTTCCCGCGAGAAGTATCCG
>JBAPTX010000480.1:0-2084 GCA_049282375.1 Calditrichia bacterium | reverse complement strand
TATGCAGCAATCCCGCTGGTTTTTATTGTTTTTAATGGTAATGGTTTCACTGCTCTTTTCGGAAACCACCACCGGGGAAAAGAACCGAACCAGCCTGTGGAAAATCGAAACCGGACACAATACGGTTTACCTGCTGGGTTCAATCCACCTGCTGAAAGAACAGGATTTTCCGCTGCCCGGCGCCATGGAAGCCGCTTTCAGCAAGGCGGATGTGCTGGTTTTTGAAACTAATCTGGACAGCACCCAAACCCCGGCTTTTCAGCAGTATGTTTTATCCAAAGCAATGCTGCCGCAGGGGCAAACCCTCTCCGGTGTACTGGACGATTCCCTCTATAACGCCTTTAAAAGAGAAGCTGAACCGCTGGGACTCCCGGTGGACCGCATGCAGGTGTTTCGTCCCTGGTTTGCCGGATTAAACCTGGCAGTAATGAAGATGCAGCAACTCGGGTTTGATCCGGAAACAGGTATTGACCGTTATTTTTTTCAAAAGGCAAAAAGCAGCGAAAAAGAGATTATCGGGCTGGAGACTGCCGCCTTTCAAATTAACCTGTTGGGGAATTTGGGCGGCAATATTATTCTGCAGCAAACATTAGAGCAGATTAACGATACAGAAAAATATTTGGACGAAATTCTGGGCTACTGGCGCAGCGGCAATCTGGCAGGTCTGGAAGAAACGCTGGTGAAAAGCTTTAAAGACCATCCTGAAATTTACCGGCAGCTTATTGTAGAGAGAAACCGGCGCTGGCTGCAGGAAATTGAAACTTACCTTGGGGAGCGGCAGAATTATCTGATTGTAGTGGGGGTCGGGCATATGGCCGGTGAGCAGGGATTGATCCGAATGCTGCAGAATGCAGGGCATACAGTCAATCAATTATAACAGGGAGAAAACCAATAATGGGCAAACAATGGGCAGGCGCGGGTGATGAGGCTGTAAAGCAAAGCACCGGAAAAACATGGCAGCAATGGTTTGATTTGTTGAATAATGCCGGCGCGGTTAAAATGAGCCACCGGGAAATTGTGGATTACCTGAAAACCAATTTTGACCTCAGCCCCTGGTGGCAGCAAAATGTAACAGTGGGCTACGAACAGTCGCAGGGGCTTCGGGAAAAACACCAACGTCCGGACGGTTTCGAGATCAGCCGCAGCAAAACCATCAATGCCCCGGTGGATAAATTATTTGCTTTATGGAAGGACGGTATTTTAAGGGGATCGTGGCTGAAAGAGCCGGGGATTTCGATTACTACCGAGAATGTCAACAAAAACCTGCGATTCCGTTGGGTAGACGGAGAAACCACCGGCGAAGCACGCTTTACTGAAAAGGGGGAAGAAAAAACCCAGGTTACCGTGCAGCATTTTAAACTGAAAGACGGCCGCATGGCAGCGCAGATGAAAGAATTCTGGGCCGCCAATCTGAACAACCTGAAAAAAACAGCGGAAGGCAACCAGCCGCTTTAGCGCCGCTTAAAGCCCCATGGCCTCCGCCACCAGCAGGGCAATATCCTTGCCGGCCATTTTCTCCTGCCGGCCGGTCTCATTTATACCGTCGTTTATCATTGTTGAACAGAAAGGACAGGCAGTGCCCACCACATCGGGATTAATTGAAGCGGCCTCATTAACCCTGTTGTGATTCACTTTCGGATGATGCTCTTCCATCCACATGCGCCCCCCGCCGGCACCGCAGCAGAAACCGTTTTGCCGGTTGCGCGGCATTTCTTTTAAGGAAACGCCGGGGATAGCGCGCAGTACATCGCGCGGCGATTCATAAATATCATTATGCCGTCCCAGATAACAGGAATCATGATAAGTAATAACCTGCTGAATTTCCCCGCTCAGCTTAATTTTTCCTTCATCAATTAACCGCTTCAGTAACTGTGCATGATGAACCACTTTGTAATTACCGCCGAACTGTGGATATTCATTGGCCAGCGTATTCATGCAGTGCGGGCAAATGGTCAGAATTTCCCCGAACTGGTAGCCATTTATGGTTTCCACATTCTGCTCGGCCATTATCTGAAACAGATATTCATTGCCGATGCGCCTGGCGGGATCGCCGTTGCAGGTTTCTTCCATTCCCAGAATCGCAT
>JBAPTX010000479.1:0-2265 GCA_049282375.1 Calditrichia bacterium | reverse complement strand
GCGGTAAACTGGATGGTTGCATCAAATTCACGGGTGCTGGGATTATAAGTTCTTACCAGATCCATATCAACTGTGGCCGGAACCGATAAACGGGAATTCATCTGAGAGTACCAGGACCCTCTGCTCTGAACACCGCTTACGCGGTCAATAACACCTGTGGGATAAGAATTGAGACCCAGCATCCCAAGAATGCCTGAACCGGGAAAAACTTGAAAGGGATCCGTGGAAGCCCCGTGATACGCTAAAATAATTGCATTGGGGATATTGGGAAGAATTGTATTATGGATGATAACTTCACCCTCGGGACAATACGGTCACCAGGTGCCTGTACAGAACTCAAGTACCGGATTCCGTGCTGTCTGGGCATAGGTGATATTAATGCTGCCGAAAAGAGTGAAAAAGATTGTCAGCAACATTAACATACCGGTAAGCCCCGCTATAGTCGCTTTTTGCCGCATATTTTACCTCCTGGATTAATTGGATCATTTATAAAATAATAAAGAATGATCAAACAGGAAAAAAACTTTAACTATTTACTTAAATTTACCGTGTAAGTACCATTTTGCCTGTCAGGACCGTTGCACCGGAACGCAGTTCATAAAAATAAATCCCGGAGGGCACCTGCAGGCCAAATTGATCCCTTCCATCCCACTGCGCCTGATAAAGGCCGGGTGCCATGGGTTCATTAAAAAGTGTCCGGATTTCCTGGCCTAATAAGTTGAAAACTTTCAATGATGTTTTCTGCAATGCACTGCCGCCAACTTCAAACAGAATAGTAGTTGATGGGTTAAAAGGATTTGGAAAATTCTGATGAAGCTGAAAAGTGCCGCTTAGGTTTCCGCTGCCGGGGCGGATTGCACTGGGACCTGAACTCAGGGTAAATTCTTCAAAATAAACTTCGGCAAGGTTGCTCAAGTTCTCAACTTTAATTTCCACTTTCCCGACAGACAGGGTAAAATCTGTCCAGAAATCTATCATGAGCGAGTCTGTTCCGTTTGGAGGCAGAATAATTAAAGTTGTGTCCACATCCGGCGGAAGACATCCCAGAGATGTGCAGATGGAATTCGTCCACCCGGTTGGAATATTCAATTGTGTGCGAATAACCCGCAGCGTCAGTGAATGCCCGTCAGAACTGTTCAAATAAGTGTGAAATTCGCCGAAATCTCCGGGGTTCACGTATTTTGTGGTGGTTCCTGTCTGCCAACTGAAACTCTGGGTAAAACCAATCCCGGATATCATGAAAATTAAAAGAATGCTGCTGTATAGTGTCAATTTCTTCATTTATGGTCCTCTTCTTTTGTTGAACCAATTTACATTTTTTTGTTAAAATTCAAAGTATTTTTTGATTTTGCCTGTATTCGTTAAAAATGCCAGGATCTGCTTATACTTACCGTTTTTTGCCCTGTTGTTGTTCTTCCTCCAGTTCCTGATTTTTTGTTCATATCTGAGGGTCATTTTCCACAATCATTCTTCAAACAATATTCCTGTACAAGCGGCCTGCCTCTTTGGATTGGGCCTGGATTTCATTCCCGGCCGGATCCGGAAATAGGCCTCCTTTTCTTTTGGTATTTGTGCTTTTTTTATCCTAATTTGATATGGGTGTTGCAGGACCCGGTCCGGCAACCTGGAGCCTGACAGCGAAATATAGATTAAGCATTTATGAAGTATCCTCATTCCTAAAAAGAAGGACTACCCTTTTTCATAGCAACGGCAGGGGAGAATTAGATGCAGACACAACAGAAAAGATCATTCATCCTTGATGCGGTTCGCAGCCCCATCGGGGTTAAAAACGGACGGCTGGTGGGGATCAGATCAGACGATCTGATGGCACAGGTTATCATCGGGCTGCTGCAACGGAACGAAGACCTGCCCCGTTCTGAATTGGAAGATGTGGTGATCGGCTGCGCTTTTCCGGAGGGCGTTCAGGGTATGCTGCTGGCGCGGGGCGTTTCCATTTTAGCCGATCTGCCGGTGGAAACCGGAGCCAAAGTGGTTAACCGGTTTTGCGGCTCCAGCATGGATGCGGTCCATCAGGTGGATTATGCGGTTTCCCTGGGGGATGCAAATGCAGGGATTGCCGGCGGTGTTGAGGATATGTTTTCCGTGCCGATGGGCGGATTTAATCCCAGTTTTCATCCGGACCTCTATTCACAAAAATATTATATGGGAATGGGAGAAACCGCTGAAAATCTGGTAAGGGAGCTGGATATCAGCCGAGAAGATCAGGAAGCTTTTGCTGCCGACTCTCACCGGAAAGCCCTGCGG
>JBAPTX010000478.1:0-16643 GCA_049282375.1 Calditrichia bacterium | reverse complement strand
GTGTTATTTCCACCAGCCGTTTTTATGATGGATTTCAGCCTTTCCAGCCCGAATTCTTTGTTGGAATGATTGGTCGCTTCAATAAGTCCGTCAGTAAAAAAGAACAAAATGTCATCTTTGGTAAAAGGAATTTCAGAAAGGGAATAAGTTGTTTTTTCAATCAGGCCAAGGGCAAGTCCCCGGGTGTTTATTTCTTCCACAATTTGCTGTTTTGCCCGATAAATCAGCAGCGGCAAATGCCCTGCGCTCACCATCTGCAGCATCCTTTTTTTAAGGTAAATACTGCTGAACAGCCAGGTAACGAACATCTTCCGGCTGGAATTACGGAAAACGGTCTGGTTTAACGATTCCATGCAAAGGGCCGGATCGCTGTTGTATTTCAACTCTGTAAAGAATGCACTTTTGGTCATGCCCATCAGCAGGCCGGCAGGCAGGTCGTGACCGGAAACATCGCCCACCGCGGCAATCATCCGGCCATCCTCAAGTTTTCGGAATTCCAGATAGTCGCCGCCGACTTCCCGCGCCGGAATAATCTTGCCGTAGGCGCAGAATTCTTCATCATTAATATTCACCTCCGGCACCAGATTCTGCTGAATGCGGCGGACCACGTTAATTTCGGCTTCGGTTTCGATTCTTTGGGTATTTACCTGTTTCAGCACCTGAGTGTAAAGCGTCAGTCCGGTCAGCATAAACAGAATACCGAAAATATGCAGTTGCAGATAAATTGTATGGGGCAGCCGGGCAAATAGAAAATTTTCGGGGAAATGATGAGTAAGGCTGTAGCCGTAGAGATATCCGAGAAATCCGATCAGGAAACCGCCGCCGGCAAATCCAATAAAACTGGTGAGGGAATTTACAGTTTTGCGGTGTTTTCGAATTCTCCGGAAAAAAAGGGTCAGGAAAGTGCCGCCAAAAAAACCAATCATAAAGCAGGCATAAACCATTCCCAGTATCAGGTATGCCGTAAAAGTGCGGTGAATGGAAGGGTAAATCGCCAGGTGAAGCAGCACGATCAAAACGGAATATAGTAATAAAAGCGCTGCGGCAGCTTTAATACGAATCCTGCGGGAAAGATGGAGCAGGGTCTGATATTCATCAAAAGCATTGTTTTTCAGCACCCGGAAAATGTTTCTAAAATTCAGCAGCCTTTTAAATGAGATCATATCATCAAAGATTAAGTTTTTATAATATATGATTTTACCACAGTGCTTACAAGGGTCTATGAAAAGAACGGTTGAAAGGCAGGACAGGCGGGAAACATCTTTCCGGCAATCCCATATAAAGGGATTCAACAGAAGGCTTAATCCGTTTAAAATTGTTCATCTTAAGTATCATGAGGGGATTATGAGAATCTGGTTTTTTGCAATTATAATGATGTTCGTCCTGCAGGACAACAGTCCGGCCCAGTATTCATTGCAGAATGCGTTCCCGAATCTGAGTTTCAGTCAGCCGCTGGAACTGCAGCATCCGGGTGACGGAACAGACCGCTTGTTTGTGGTGGAAAAGACCGGCCGCATTCAAGTTTTTCTAAATGATTCTTCCACTACCCATAAGCAGCTTTTTCTGGACATCAGCAGCCGCGTCAACAGCAGCGGCTCGGAAGAGGGACTGCTTGGCCTGGCTTTTCACCCCCAGTACCAGAGCAACGGCTATTTTTATGTGGATTATACCGCCTCAAATCCCAGACGGTCGGTGATTTCCCGGTTCACTGTCAGTACTGCCAATCCGGATTCGGCAGATGAAAACAGCGAACTCGTACTGCTGGAGGTCAATCAGCCGTACAGCAATCACAACGGCGGGAAAATTGCTTTTGGCCCGGACAATTATCTGTACATCTCGCTGGGCGATGGCGGTTCAGCCGGGGACCCGGACGGCAACGGACAGAATCCCAATACCCTGCTGGGCTCAATTCTGCGAATTGATGTTGACAATCCCGCCGGCAGCCTGAATTACGGCATTCCCCCCGATAATCCCTTTGTAAACAGCACCGGGGGAAGGGATGAAGTGTTCGCCTACGGCCTGCGCAATCCCTGGCGGTTCAGCTTCGATCCCGCAACAGGGATGCTTTGGGCGGGTGATGTGGGGCAAAGTCAGTGGGAAGAAGTGGATATCATTCAAAACGGCGGGAATTACGGCTGGAATGTTATGGAAGGATTTCACTGTTACGGCTCCTCTTCCTGTGACACAACCGGATTAACATTGCCCGTCCGGGAATACGGGCATAACAGCTCCGGCGGCATTTCCATTACCGGCGGTTATGTTTACCGGGGCAGCCGGGTACCGCAACTGCAGGGTAAATATGTTTACGGAGATTACGGCAGCGGCCGCCTCTGGGCACTGACCCTGCAGCCGGGCCAGGATACCAGTAACGTTTTGCTGTTAAACAGCAGTCTGAATATTTCCTCTTTTGGAATTGATGAGGAGAATGAGTTATATCTGACCGCCTTTAATGGAAATATTTACCGGTTTAAATCCACCGCAACGGATATTGAACCGCCGGATCAGCAGCCTGCCGGATTTTATCTGGGGCAGAATTATCCCAATCCCTTTAACCCTTCAACCACAATTCCCCTGACCCTGCACCGCAGCGGCCGGGTCAAATTGAGTGTGTTTAATGTGAATGGGGAAAAAATTTGTGATATATTGAATGATAGGCTTAGTGCGGGTGTTTATGAATTTGGCTGGAACGGGAGAAATTTACAGGGAGACCAAATGGGCAGCGGCTTGTATTTTATAAACGCCTCGGTAGGGGGAGAGCGGCAGGTACGTTCCATGCTGCTGCTCAGATAAAAACCGGTGCTCTTTATTTTCAAAAAAACACCGGCTCAGCACGGGAAAAACTCCTGCAGGAATGCAGCAATTAATGATAAAAATTGAATTAAATAAACCGGGGGAATTCTATTATGGCAAAATTAATGCTTTTGCTGGTTTTAATCTGTTCGGCTTTCCTGCAGGCGCAGGATCATGTAAAAACGAAGGTTATTGATTACAATCAGGGCGGTGTGGAACTGCGGGGATTTTTTGCCTGGAATGATTCTCTGCAGCAGCCCCTTCCCGGGATTCTGGTGGTGCATGAGTGGTGGGGTTTGAATGATTATGCCAGAATGCGGACGCGCCGGTTGGCGGAAATGGGTTATGCTGCCTTTGCACTGGATATGTACGGGAATGGACAGGTAGCGGAAAATGCTGAACAGGCAGGTAAACTGGCCGGACAATTTTATCAGGATCGTCAATTGATGCGCGATCGTGCGGCTGCCGGTTTGCAGGTTTTGAAATCCCAGCCGCCGGTGGATAAAAATAAACTGGCGGCAATCGGCTTTTGCTTTGGCGGCTCCACCGCTCTGGAACTGGCCCGCAGCGGGGCGGATCTGGATGCGGTGGTCAGCTTTCACGGCGGACTCTCTACACCCAACCCTGCCGATGCTAAAAATATTAAGGGGCAGGTGCTGGTACTGCATGGCGGCGAAGATCCCCACGTAAAACCGGAAGAAGTTATGGATTTCTGGAATGAAATGCAGAATGCCGGGGTGCAGTGGCAGTTGAATGTTTATGGCGGGGCGGTGCACAGCTTTTCTAATCCGGCATCTGGAAGCGATAAATCGAGTGGAGTTGCCTACAACGAAACGGCGGCAAAACGTGCCTGGCGGGATATGAAATTGTTTTTCAATGAGATCTGGAACATTGAGCCAGAGCCGCAAATCCACTGATTTTCAGAAACAAAAAATCAGGCAAATGCTGGAAAAATCAGCCTAACTCAATAATATTTTTCTCCTTGCATTCCTTAGGGTGCATTTTTAAATTTTCCGGCCTTATAACGTGGTAAAGGGGCGGTAGCTCAGTAGGTTAGAGCGCTACGTTGACATCGTAGAGGTCGTCAGTTCGATTCTGGCCCGCCCCACGGAGCAAGCCACGAAGATTTTTCGTGGCTTCTTTTAATTTAGAAAATGGTGTTGTTAAAATGGATAATCACAAAATTAATATAAAATTACCTGACGGCAGCAGCCGCGAATTTGAAGCAGGGGTAAGCGGGCTGGAAGTTGCAAAACAGATCAGCCCCCGCCTGGCCAGAGAAGCCACCGGCATTAAGGTTAATGGTAAAGTTAAAAGCCTGCCGGAACCCATAACTGAAGATGCCGACATTCAGGTTTTAACTTTTGATGACCGCGACGGACGGGATGTGTTCTGGCATACTTCCGCACATTTAATGGCACATGCCGTTAAACGGCTTTTCCCGGAAGCCAAACTTGGCATCGGACCGCCCATCGAAAACGGTTTTTATTACGATATAGAGTTGGACCGCCCCATTACCCCGGAAGAATTCAAAGAAATTGAAGATGAAATGCGGCGTATTGTGGACGAAGATCATCCGGTGGTCCGCAGAGAACTGGAAAAAGAGGAAGCCTACCAGTTCTTCAAAGACCAGCACGAAGATCTTAAACTGGAATTGATTGATGAACTGGATGAGCAAATATCCACCTATACTCAGGGCGATTTTGCCGATTTGTGCAGGGGGCCGCATCTGCCTTCAACCGGCCGCATCGGAAAAAATTTCAAGCTGTTGAATGTCGCCGGTGCCTATTGGCGCGGGGATGAGCACAATAAGATGCTGCAGCGGCTGTATGCCACTGCTTTCCCTAAAAAGAAAATGCTGGAAGAGTATCTGCACCGGCTGGAAGAAGCCAAAAAGCGGGACCACCGCAAGCTGGGTAAAGAGCTGGACCTGTTCAGCATTCAGGAAAGTATCGGAAACGGCCTGATTCTCTGGCATCCCAAAGGGGCCCGCATCCGGCGGCAAATGGAGCAGTTTACCATTGAAGAACATTACCGCCACGGGTATGAATTGATCTACACGCCCCATATCGCCAAGCTGGATTTGTGGAAAACCAGCGGGCATACCGGTTTTTATCAGGAAAACATGTTTTCTCCCATGGACGTGGATGAAGTGGAGTATCAGGTAAAACCGATGAACTGCCCGTTTCATATTTCAATTTATAAATCGCAGCTTCGCAGTTACCGGGATCTGCCGATTCGCTTATTTGAGCTGGGGACGGTTTACCGCTACGAGCGCTCCGGAGTGCTGCATGGATTAATGCGCGTCCGCGGGTTTACACAGGACGATGCTCATATTTTCTGCACACCGGATAATTTGAATGAAGAAATTAAAAAGGTGCTCGATTTTACTCTTTATATTCTCCGCACTTTCGGGTTCAGCGAGTATGAAATTTATTTGTCCACTCGTCCCGAAAAATTTGTCGGCAGTGTGGGAAACTGGGATAAGGCAACCGGAGCGCTGCAGCAGGCACTGGTAAGCAGTGGTCTGGATTTTGAAGAAGACCCCGGTGAGGGTGTATTTTACGGGCCGAAAATTGATATCAAAATTAAAGATTCGCTGGGACGTTCCTGGCAATGCTCAACTATTCAGGTTGATTTTAATCTTCCGGAGAGATTCCAGGTGGAGTTTATGGCAGAAGACGGCCATGCCCATCAGCCGATCATGATTCACCGGGCGTTAATGGGCTCTGTGGAGCGTTTCTTCGGAGTGCTGATTGAACATTACGGCGGGGCATTTCCCATGTGGCTTGCGCCGGTGCAGGCAGTTATTATTCCTATTGCAGAACGCCATCATCAGTATGCAAGGGAAGTCTTCGAGCAGCTTCGCCGGCAGGATATACGGGTGGAGATGGATAACCGCAGCGAAAAAGTGGGTTATAAAATTCGCGAAGCGGAATTACAAAAAATTCCTTATATGTTTATTTTGGGTGATCAGGAAGAAGAAAAACGCCAGGTTTCCGTCCGCCGGAAGGGTGAAGGCGATTTAGGGAAAATGGATCTGGCGGCAATTGCCGAACAAATGACGGATGAAATAAAAAACAAAACAGCTAACTAAATTCGGGAGAAGCTCATCGTAAAAACCAAAGATGTCCGCATAAACGAACAGATCCGTGTACCGGCCGTACGGCTTATTTCAGCAGACGGCGACCAATTGGGGATAGTAGAAAGAAGGGATGCCCTGCGTAAATCGGAAGAAGCCGGGCTGGATCTGGTGGAAGTGGCGCCCAATGCAAATCCGCCGGTGTGCCGAATCATGGATTATGGAAAATACAAGTATGAGCAAAGTAAAAAAGAAAAGATCAGCAAAAAGAAACAACATACAATAACCGTAAAAGAAATACGGATGCGGCCCAAAACAGACGACCACGACCTGGAAACCAAAATAAAGCATGCCCGCAAATTTTTGGAGCAGAAGAACAAGGTGAAGGTAACTATTTTATTCCGCGGGCGCGAAATGGCCTACCAGGATCAGGGGCGGGAGCTGATGATGAAAGTGCAGGAAATGCTTTCGGATTTGGCAAAGCCGGAAGGCGCCATTCAAATGGAAGGCCGCAGAATGGTAATGATATTAGCGAGTAAAGTTTAAATTTGATAAAGGAAAGGGATTCATCATGCCTAAGATGAAATCAAACCGGGGTGCAAAAAAGCGTTTTAAAGTTTCCGCTTCAGGAAAAATTAAGTCACGCCATGCTTATAAAAGCCATATTCTGACCAGCAAAACCCGGAAGAGAAAACGGAATTTGCGGAAGCCGGCCTATTTGCATCCGGTTGACGAACCGCGCGTTCATAAAATGATTATGGAGTAAGAAACCTCTGGAGGATATATAATGCCAAGAGCAAAAAATAATGTGGCTGCAAAAAGCCGCCATAAAAAATTACTGCAGCAGGCCAAAGGTTACCGGCTGGGGCGGGGCAAGCTTTACAGTACCGCAAAAGACCAGGTGGAAAAAGGCCTGCAGTATGCCTATCGGGATCGCCGACAGAAGAAACGCCATTTCCGCGGGTTGTGGATCACTCGTATTAATGCTGCCTGCCGGGAAAACAACATTTCCTATTCTCGCTTTATGCATGCCTTAAAAGAAAGCGAAATTGATTTGAACCGTAAGGCACTGGCGCACATCGCCATGCACGAACCGCAAACATTTCAGGCGCTTGTTCAGGAAGTTACTGCCTGAATCAGTCCCCTTTAAAGCTTAACAGAAATTAGGAATTGAATGGCGGTGTTCAATTCCTATTTTTTTATTGAATGATACAGGCTTAAAAGGCAGAAATTCTGAGGTGAAGGCAAAAATTGAATCGTGCCGTGTAATTGTAAAATCCGGGAAAGGCTATGGGACGTAATATTTCCAAGATCAAAGATGAATTATCTGCAGATCTTAAGCAGATCAAAAACCGCCAGGATTTTGAATCCGTCCGCGTGAAATATCTGGGAAAAAAAGGACTGCTGCAGGGATTGTTCCGGCAAATGAAGGATGTGGATCCGCAGGAACGCCCCGCTTTCGGTAAAGATATAAATGATTTAAAGGCGTTTGCAGAGAAGCAACTGGATGAACTGAAACCCCGCTTCGAAATCAAAAAGAAGGATGCTTCACTGGATACAACCCTGCCGGGCAGAAAACCACCCCTTGGCAGGCGGCATCCCCTGACCCGCACACTGGATGATGTTAAACGTTTTTTCCGCAGCATGGGATTTACTGTGGCGGTCGGTCCGGATGTGGAAAGCGATATTTATAATTTTGAAGCGCTGAATATTCCCAAGAATCATCCCGCACGGGATATGCAGGATACCATCTATCTTAATCCCGAGTTGATGCTGCGGACGCATACTTCGCCGGTTCAGATTCGCACGATGTTGAAACAGAAGCCGCCGGTACGGATTATCGCCCCGGGACGGGTTTACCGCCGTGATACGCCCGATGCCAGCCACTCACCCTTTTTCCATCAGGTGGAAGGGCTCTGTGTGGACACGGATGTCAGTTTTGGAGACCTGAAAGCGGTAATCGCCCAGCTTGCCCGCTACCTGTTTGGTGCGGATATCCAGGTGCGCTTCCGGCCCAGTTTTTTTCCCTTTACCGAACCCAGCATGGAATACGATTTTAATTGTGTGCTTTGCCGGGGAAAAGGATGCCGCGTCTGTAAAAATACCGGCTGGGTGGAGATTTCCGGCGCCGGTATGGTGCACCCCAATGTGTTCAAAGCAGTAAATTATGATCCTGACAAATATACCGGATATGCATTCGGTATGGGCGTGGACCGCATTGCCATGATGCGCCATTCAATTGATGATATTCGTTTATTCTTTGAAAATGATTTGCGCTTCCTGCAGCAATTTTAATCCAATAAAGTTACATCTGCAATTACAGGCAGGAATATGAAATTATCCTACAACTGGCTTAAAGATTATGTTGACATTAACATCGCTGCCAATGAGCTGGCGGAGCGGTTATCCCTGACCGGACTGGAAGTTGAAGAACTGATTAAGCTGAATTTGGATTTTCCACATGTAGTCGTGGGTCATGTACTCGAAGTGGAGAAACACCCCAATGCTGATAAATTGAGTCTTTGCCGTGTGGATGCCGGTGAGGAAAATCTGTCAATTGTTTGCGGCGCCCCCAATGTGGTTTCAGGACAAAAAGTTGCGGTGGCAAAAATTGGAGCAGTGCTTCCGGGTGGATTAAAAATAAAAAAAAGTAAAATCCGGGGCGTTGCCTCCCAGGGTATGATCTGTTCGGAAGCGGAACTGGGCCTTGCCGAAGATTCACCGGGCATCTGGGTGCTGCCGGAAACACTGGAAACCGGAAAACCGCTGAACGAAGCTCTCGATTTTAAAACCGATTATATTTTAGACGTTGCCGTCACCCCCAACCGCCCGGATTGCCTGAGCCATATCGGAGTGGCAAGGGAAATCGCGGCTATGCTGCGGCAACCGCTCCGCAAGCCCATTCCAGAATTAAAGGAATCCAAAGAGACTGCCGCCTCGCAGGTAAAAATCCGGATTGAATCTCCGGAAAGTTGTCCCCGCTATTCTGCCCGGATTATCAGGGGAATTCGGGTGGGAAATTCTCCGGCATGGCTTGTCCGGCGTCTGGAAGCGGTGGGGATGCGCTCGGTTAATAATGTTGTGGATATTACTAATTTTGTGATGATGGAAACCGGTCAGCCCCTGCATGCATTTGATTTTGATCGGATTGCCGGGAGTGAAATTATTGTCCGTGAGTCCCGTGAAGGTGAAATGTTTACAACTCTCGATGAAAAAAAACGTACGCTTCGGCCGCAAACGGTTCTGATTTGCAATGCAAAAGAACCGGTGGCCATTGGCGGTATAATGGGGGGGCTCAATTCGGAAGTCAGCAGCCAAACCCGGAATATCTTACTGGAATCCGCCTGGTTTCAGCCGGAAAGCATACAGAGAAGCGCCCGTTACTTGAACCTGTCTACTGAAGCTTCACAGCGTTTCGCACGTGGTGCCGATCCCGATAATGTGATCTATGCGCAGGACCGGGCGGCGGCGCTGCTGGCGGAAATTTGCGGCGGAGAAATCCTGCAGGGAAGTGTGGATGAATATCCGAATCCTGTTCAGCCAAAAATTGTGGAAATCGATTTCCAAAAAATAAACAAGCTGCTTGGTACCGAAATTCCGGATGTTAAAATGAAGGAATTACTCACCGGAATTGAACTGGAAATCAAGGGAAACCGGGTCACTGTGCCCACCTTCCGGCCGGATATTACCCAAAATGCGGATTTAGCGGAGGAAGTGGCACGACTGTATGGTCTGGACAGGATTCCGGCGGCGGATTTCACAATTATCCCCTATGATAAAAAATTCAATGAGCTGGACCTGTTTCAAGACAGATTGAAAGAGTGGCTGGTGGGAATGGGATTGCAGGAAGTGATAACCAATTCCATGATAAATAAAAAAGAGTGGGAGGAACTTACCGGAAACCCGGTTTATCCCGTTATGAATCCTTTAAGCCAGGATATGGATGGCTTACGGAACAGCCTGATTCCCAGCTTGCTGCAGGTGATTCAGTATAATTTGAACAGGAAGAGAACTGATCTGGCCATCTTTGAAATTAACCCGGTTTTTTTAAGTCCAACAGCTAAAAAAGAACCGCCCCGGGAAGAGACCCGCTTAACGATTGCCCTTACCGGCCGTCGTGATGCCGATGAATGGTATTCATCTTCACAAGTTATTAATTATTATGATATTAAGGGATTAGTGGAAAGCTTGTTGTTCAAAAATTCGCTTGACAATTCCGCTTTTTTTCCGTATCCTGAATTCAGTTTAAGTGATCTATCTCAGGATGTTCAGGTCCAAAATATCAGCCTGGGAGTTTTCGGTAAAATCAGCTCCAAAATTCTGCAGCATTTCGGGATAGAACAGGATGTTTATTTTGCCGATTTATCTGTAGCTCAGTTATTTAAACAGCGGAAAACTGACCAGCGTTATCAGTCGATTCCGAGATTCCCGGCCGTAGAAAGGGATTTGGCTCTCGTAGTGGGTGAGGAAGTGGAAGCCGGAAGTATGCGTAACTTATTCTATGAACAGGGGGGCGATCTGTTAACGGAAGTCCGCTTGTTTGATGTTTTTCGCGGAAAACAAGTTGAATCCGGAAAAAAGAGTTTGGCTTTCCGCCTGTTTTTTCAAGCAACGAATCGTACCTTAACGGAAGATGAAGTCAGCAGGATAATGGAAAATATTTTGAAAACTGCGGCTTCGCAATACAATGCAAAACTCAGAGATTAATGCCTGTGGAGCATGTGGATAAAAAGGAATTATCCCGTTTTTTGGCCATGCGGCAAAGGATTGATTTATTAACCGGACTGGTGGACCGCTTTTCCAGAGCCTATATCGAATTGCAGCGGGAGGTTGAAAAACTGCAGCAGAAAAGTTTTCAAAATGATGCAGCAGATAAAATAGCGGATTTGGAGGGAGAATTAAAAAAGGCTAAACATGAAAATAAATTATTAAAGGAGAGAGAGAAGGCCATTAGAACTAAAATAGAAAGGCTCAATGTCAAGCTTGAACAGATCAATCTTTAGAAATAATTGCGGGGTCCCAATCCGGCAATACCCGTATCAGCAAAAAGTATCATGAATGATATTGATTTTATTACCTAATATGGTTATTTTCAGCTCGGGAAAATGGAAAGAAATACATTGAAAGTAAATATTTGGGGAATGGAATATGCATTAAAATCCGATTCGGATCCCCTTTACATTGAGGAACTGGCTGCCTATGTGGATCAGAAAATGCGGGCTCTGGGAGAAGGAAGCCAGGTAAAATCCCAGACAAAAATAGCTGTATTGGTTGCCTTAAACATAGCTGACGAACTTTTTCATCTGAAAAGAAAACATGAAATGATGATTAATGAGATAGAATCAACCAGCGAAGAAATATCGGAGAATGTAGATCGGTATCTGAATCAGTATGCTGAAGTTTTGAAATAAGCCCTGGATTATCAAGGGTGCTGTATTTGGGAAGAACCAACATTATTAAATAGGGAGCTTGACTCTGAGCGTCTAATGCAGGCCTCACTTAGTTAGAGGAAGCGTAAACCGTTTAGGCAGGTACCCACTGTGTCCGAAGAGGTTCTTTTCCAAATCCATCCTGATAATTCAGGGTTTTTATTTTTTGTTCTTAAAGATTTAATTAATATAAAAGAAAGGCTGAAATTTTAACCAATGTCGCTGCCAAAGGAGGAAATACAGTAATGGAATGGATTATCGGTACACTGGTTGGACTGGTAGTCGGCGTGTTGGCATTTTGGCTTTTTCTGAAAATAACGGCAAACCAGAAATTGTTAAACGCCGGTGCGGAAGCGGAACACATTTTAGATGATGCCCGTTCTGCCGCCGGGCAGCTTAAAAAAGAAAAGTTGATTGAAGTTCAGGAAGAGCTCTTTGAACATAAAACCCGTCTTGAAAAGGAAATTGAGAACCGGGAATATCAACTGCGAAAACAGGAACGCCGCTTAGATCAGAGAGAGCTTGAAATTGACCGTAAAGCCGAAGTTATTGAAAAGAAAGAAAAAAATGTTGATAATCTGGAAAAACAGTTGCAGGAAAAAGCTACCTATGTAGAGCGGAAGACGCAGGATTTAAATGACCTTATTACAGAAGAAATAAAGAAACTGGAAGAGATTTCAGGGCTCACCCGGGAAGAGGCCCGGCACCTGCTTTTAAGGGATATGGAAGAGGAAGCACAGGAAGAGGGCAAGCAAATTGTCCATTCCATAGTGGAACAGGCAAAACTGGAAGCAAACCGCCGGGCGCTGGAAATTGTGGTTTCTGCCATTCAGCAAATTTCTGCGCAGCAGTCTGCCGAGGCAACGGTTTCGGTTGTTACACTGCCCAACGACGACATGAAAGGACGCATCATCGGGCGCGAGGGCCGCAATATCCGTGCGTTTGAAATGGTCAGCGGGACCGATGTGATTATCGATGATACTCCTGAAGTGGTGATCCTCTCTTCCTATAACAGCTTCCGGAGGGAAGTGGCTAAAATTTCACTGGAAAAACTGATCCTGGACGGCCGCATTCATCCTGCCCGTATTGAAGAAGTTTTAAAAAAGACCGAAGAAGAAGTTCGGGAATCGTTCCGGGACATCGGGGAAGAGGCAATGCTGGAAGCGGGGGTTCACGGTCTTGCTCCGGAAGTGGTGGAAATGCTGGGAAAACTGAAATACCTGACTTCCTACGGCCAGAATGTATTAAACCACTGCCTGGAAGTATCGCACCTGTGCGGCATTATGGCTGCCGAGCTGGGCCTGGATCCAAAAGTAGCCAAACGGGCCGGTTTGCTGCATGATATCGGAAAAGCCATTGACCGGCACTCTGATGCGGACCACCAGAAAATGGGCGCCGATCTGCTGAAAAAATATAATGAACTGCCTGCAGTAATCAACGCAGTTGCCTGCCACCATATTGAAGAAGATGCGACAAGCCCCTATACCATTCTGGTTGCCGCTGCCGATACGATTTCCGGGTCGCGCCCCGGCGCGCGCCGCGAATCGCTGCAGAATTTTATTCAGCGGATGCGGGAACTGGAAGATATCGCCACCCAATTTGACGGCGTGGATCAGGCGCATGCCCTGCAGGCCGGCAGAGAGGTGCGGGTCATTGTGAATTGCGATTCAGTGGAAGATAACCGGGCGCGGGAAATGGCCCGGGAGATTGCCAGGAAAATTCAGGAAAAAACAGAATTTCCCGGTCAGATTAAAGTGACAGTAATACGGGAATACCGGGCGTATGATTATGCAACCTGATGTTAAAGAAACCGGTTGTTAGCTGATGAATATTCTTTTCATTGCAGATGTTGTGGGACGGGAAGTGGTGGATGTGATACTGGATATCCTGCCCCGATTGCGAGCCATCAAAAAAATAGATCTGATTATTGCCAATGTGGAGAATACCGATAAGGGCAAAGGGGTGGTGGATAAACAGGTGGAACGGTTTAAAGCCGCCGGAATCCATTGTCTTACTTCGGGGAATCATATCTGGGAAGTGCGCAAGCGGGACGTACTGGTAACATATGCCGGATATTTAATTCGTCCGCTGAATTACCCGGAAGGTAATGTGGGAATCGGCTCGACCATTGTGCGCTCCGATAGCGGACTTAAAGTGGCTGTTCTGAACCTGCAGGGGCGCAGCTTTATGTATTCCATTAACTGCCCCTTCACCACCGGGGAAAAGGAAATCCGCCGGCTGCGCTCGGAAGCCGATATTATTTTTGTGGATTTTCACGCAGAAACAACCGCCGAGAAACAGGCGATGGGCTGGTTTCTGGACGGCAAAGTTTCGGCGGTGGTCGGCACCCATACCCACGTGCAAACAGCGGACGAACGTATTCTTCCGCGGGGCACAGCTTACATTACCGATGCCGGAATGTGCGGCCCTTTCGATTCGGTAATCGGGATGGATACCCAGAAAGCAATCGACCGCTTTATTCTGCAGACCCACATTTATTATGAAATTGCAAAAGAAAACCTGCGCTTTAACGGCATTGTTGTGCAGGTAAATGACAAAAACGGTAAAGCTGAAAAAATAGAACGGCTGAATTTCAATAAACAGGAGTTTGATGAATATGCCCGTAATTATTGACGGCCGTGCCGTTGCTGAAAAAATCCGTTCACAGGTAAAACAGGAGGTTTCCGTGCTCAGCGCCCGGACACAGCCTCCCGGTTTAGCGGTTATCCTGGTGGGCGAAGATCCGGCATCGCAGGTATATGTCCGGATGAAAAGCCGGGCCTGCGAAAAGGCCGGGATTCATTCCATAACCGACCGTCAGCCTGCCTCCATCAGTGAAGCGGAATTACTGGAAAAAGTGGCATTTTACAACAATTCGCCGGAATTTCACGGCCTGCTGGTGCAGCTTCCGCTGCCGGACCAGATTGATGAGCAGAAGATTATCGAAGCGGTGGATCCCCGCAAAGATGTGGACTGTTTTCATCCCTACAACGTGGGACGGCTGATGACCGGCAAGCCGGTTTTTGAACCGGCCACGCCTTCCGGAGTGGTGGAGCTGCTCAAGCAGAGCAATATTCAGACAAAAGGAAAGCATGTGGTGATAGCCGGCCGCAGCAATATTGTGGGTAAGCCGCTGGCCATGCTGCTGGTTCAGAAAAATCCACAAGCCAATGCAATTGTAACCATCGTCCACACCGCTGCTGCCGATCTTGCCCGCTTTACCCGGCAGGCGGATATTCTGGTGGCGGCAATGGGCCGCCCGGAAGTGATCCGTGCCGATATGGTGAAAGAGGGTGCTGTTATTATTGATGTGGGAGTTAACCGGGTGGAGGCGGATAACAATAAAGGATACCGGCTGGCGGGAGATGTCGCCTTTGATGAGGTTGCGGAAAAGGCAGCCGCCATTACCCCGGTGCCGGGCGGCGTCGGCCCCATGACCATTGCCATGCTGCTGCGCAATACAGTAAAGGCGTATCATCTGCAGCAGTCCGCTTAATTGACCGCTCTGATCTGAATTAAAAAGATTGCCCCGATGCCCCATGGTTCAAAACACACATCAGAAAGGGCAGTGGGCGGAGGATGTTGCCGCCCGTTTCCTGCTGAAAAACAACTTCAAAATATTGTTCAGGAACTGGCGCGCCGAACGGGGCGACATTGATATTATTGCACTGGAAAAAGACTACCTTGTTTTTGTCGAGGTCAAAGGGGGCTACTCTCCCGACTTCGGCCCGCCTGAATTGCGGATCACTTCAGCTAAAAAACGGCAGTTATATAAATTGGCCTCTGTTTTTCTGCAGCGCAGCGAAGAATATAATATTGATTACACCTCCTGCCGTTTTGATGTAATAATTGTGGATGGTTTCCCCGACCGCCACAATATACGGCATTATCCCAACGCTTTTACAATCTGAAATCCTGTCCCCGGGATTCAATATTAATCAATTCTAATTTATTATTTATGAATGGTTCACCATCGAAATAAAGTTGCAGTTATCTGCTAATTCCTGCACTTTGTGCTTACCTTACCGGTTAAAGCAACCTGTTGGGAATGTTATCAGAACTTTTATGAAAGCGGATAACCAAAATTGGGTATGAACGGCAATGTTTTTCAAAAATTGAATCAGCGGATCAGTGATGAAAACGGATACGCCGGAATTCTGAAAGTGGCCCTGCCGCTGATTCTCAGCACCAGTTCCTGGACACTGCAGCAGTTTATCGACCGCATACTGCTCACCTGGTATTCCGCCGATGCCATTGCTGCCGCGCTGCCCGCCAGCATGGTGAACTGGGTGTTCATGAGCTTTTTTATGGGAACCGCCGCTTATGTGGACACCTTTGTGGCCCAGTATTACGGCGCTGAAAAATACCATCGCATCGGGCCGGCCGTATGGCAGGGGCTGTATCTTTCGGCACTCTCAATTCTGATTATCCCGCTGCTTTACCCGCTTACCGGTTCTTTTTTCCGGCTGATGAACCATCCCCCGGCCATACAGCAAATGGAAGCCGACTACTTCCGCATTCTGCTGTTCGGGGCGCCATTGCTTTCCGTAACCAGCGCTGTTACCGGATTTTTTGCCGGCCGGGGGAAGACCTGGACGGTGATGTGGATTAATTTTGCGGCCATGCTGGTGAATATTCTGCTGGATTATCTGCTGATCTTCGGCAACTGGGGCTTTCCGCGCATGGGCATCCGCGGAGCCGGACTGGGGACGGTTCTCGCCATGGGCGCCTCGGCGGTGCTGTTTTTAATCATGATGCTGAAGCCGCGCTTCAACGAAAAGTATTACACCCTGAAGGGTTGGCGCTTTGAAACGCCCCTGTTCCGGCGGCTGATCCGCTATGGCGCCCCCAGCGGCCTCCAGTTCATGCTGGAAATCACTGCGTTCGCTGTCTTTACTATGCTGATCGGCAATCTGGGAGACACAGAACTGGCCGCCAGCAGTATTGCATTCAATATCAACTCGCTGGCCTTTCTGCCCATGTGGGGCATGTCTATTGCCGTTTCTGTGCTGGTGGGGCAGCGGCTGGGTGACAACCGTCCTGCAGATGCTGCGCAGGTTACCTGGAATGCCTTTCATCTGGCGCTGCTTTTTTTCGGGATTCTGGTCGTGGGATATCTGTTTCTCCCCGGGCTGTTTCTGTTGCCCTACGGCTGGCAGGCAGATTCGGCGGAGTTTTTGCCGGTTCGAAGCGTGACCATTGTTTTGCTCCGCTTTGTTGCTTTCTATTCCATATTCGATGCCCTCAACATGATTTTCTCCGCCGCTATAAAAGGCGCAGGGGATACCCATTTTGTGGCGGGAGTCAGTGTTTCCTGCTCGTGGCTGCTGATGCTCCTGCCC